>JAFRLD010000120.1 GCA_017431395.1 Bacillota bacterium
ACCTGTGAGCGCGCCCTTCATCTCATCGTTCAGTTGTATCGCTATAAATAATCTCATGGGATGATTATAACACGTTGTGGGGAAACGCGAAAACGACGTTTCGCGATTCACTGGTCTGAGAAGGCCTTCAATCGCGAATTCTCCTTCCTGCAAAGGCTGGACACACTTCGCGAGACCAGCGTTTCCCTCGACGGCTCGGATTTGAAAACGACGTTTCGCGATTTAGGCTGCTCCCGGATGGGCTAATCGCGAATTGGATGCCAAGGGGACCAATATCTTGTTTCGTGCTAAACTTTATGAAAACGACGTTTCGCGATTTAGGCTGCTCTCGGATGGGCTAATCGCGAATTGGATGCCAAGGAGGTCAATCAGAAGGCAAGTTGAGGGCAATGGATCGCTCAGACCTGAGCCTAAAAAATGGAGAATTCGCGATTTAAGCTGCTCTCGGATAGGCAAATCGCGAACGGTCGTTTTCGACGTGAAGAGGTCCAGCCTTTGCACCTTCAATATTAATGTTTTTTCGCGATTCACTGGTCTGAGAAAGCCCCTAATCGCGAATCGTCGTTTTTACTTACACCACAAGCCCGGCGGCCGAACCGCGAGAAGCTCATCGATCAGGATTTGAAAATAAAAATTCGCGATTTGCTGGTCTGAGAAATCCCCTAATCGCGAATCGTCGTTTTTACTTGCACAACAAGCGGTAACATCCGCTTCAGCGCCCCTTCTTCCTCACCTTCCAGTATGCCGCATACGCTGCGCGTCTTATCGGGGTGTCGCCGCCATCGTGCAGATCGATGATGCCTGTGTGTTCCCGAACTTTGGGAAAGAGGCCCGATTTCTCGCAAAGATAATAGATGGCTGCATGGAAATAGAGCTCGCGGGCGACCTGCATATCGCTCATGCTGTGGACCGTCCCCTCCTGCAGCAACCGCCGGGCTTCCTGCAGGCAGGCCTCCTTGTTCAGATACTCCCGGCGCATTGGGATCTTACTATGCCCGGACATCTGACTTCTCCTTATCGGGCGCCACCGCCCCATCAATAATTGGCGCTCTGTCCATCGCCACCGCCCGGACCGGACCGCCATCAGAGCCGAGCAGACGGATCGGGGCGAAATCAAACAGGTACCGCTTCCCGGGCTCGAGCTCCAGAGTGTTGTTCAGGTTCTCGACGATCAGCACGTCGTTAGAGAGGAAGGCCGGATGGGCCTCCCAGTTTTCCCAAAGGGTCGGGTCGACATTCATGAAATCCACCGCCACGATGCTGGCCCCCTGCCTTACGAGCAGGTCCGCCGCCCCGGCAGTAATATAAGGGTGGTCCAGGTATTCCTCCTCACCGAACTTCTCATACCAGCCCGTCTGCAGGACAACGAAATCGCCGGCTTCGATCTGACCAAGCAAAGGCTGGACATCCTCAGCCGTGATCACCTCCCCGGCCTTCTTATGGCGCAGATCCACAATGGTCCCATAGCCGATGAATTTCGAGACCGGATAATCCGAGATGCTTTTTCCGTCCGGCAGGAAATGATAGGGAGCATCGATATGGGTCCCTGTATGGGTGCCGAAGCTCAGATGGTCCACGTGGCAATAATCAGTATTATGCCCAAGCGCTTCCTCCACCACGATCTCCGGATCCCCCGGATACGCCATCATTCCAGTCTTTATAGGGTGCGTCAGATCGATCACTCTCATCGCTGTCCCTCATCCGTTCAACCTTATTTCCCATCCGGGAAGCTTGTGAAATAGTCTCTTTCTTCCAAAGGCAGGCCAGCCTTTGCTTTTTCTGCAGAGATCGCCTTGATCAGGAACGCCATATTCCTGCCGAGGTTACGCATGGTCTGAAGTCCCTCCAGATCCTTCTCCACATCCTCCGCGCTGCGCCCATGCACCTGGTTCCAATAGGTGCTGGAGACCACCGGCATACCGCTGATCGTGAAGTATTTGTTCAGCGCATCGAAGGTCGCGGTATTACCACCCCTGCGGCAGCTCACTACGGCTGCCCCGACCTTCATCTGCTTGGGGAAACCGGTACTAAAGAACAGCCGGTCCATGAATGAAAGCGCCGTTCCGTTCGGAGAGCTGTAATATACCGGGCTTCCGATAATGAGCCCGTCCGCCTGCTCGAATTTCGGCGCCACCTCGTTCACCTTGTCGTTGAACACGCATTTTCCGTTCCGGGCGCAAAAACCGCAGGCGATGCAGCCGCCGATGTTATCCTTGCCGAAATGGATCATCTCCGTCTCGATCCCTTCCGCGTTCAGTGCCCCTGCGACCTCCTGCAGTGCTCTCGCTGTACAGCCCGTCGCGTGCGGACTGCCGTTCAGTAATAATACTTTGTAAGACATAGCTTCCCATCCTTTCCATAGAATCTGCTCCCGGGCCTGCTCCCGGGCCGTTACTCTTCCACTTTTCCCTTAAGCAGCCAGAAGAACGCGTATCCGTCCATATGCACGTTGATGTGATCTGCGCCTTCTTCTGGGGGCAGGAACTCGTCCCGGCTGATCAGTTCTGTCCAGACCGGTCCCTCTATGACAATATCCGCCGGATGCTCCGAGAAATTGAAGAGTCCCAGGAAGGTCTGGCCTTCGTATTCCCTTCGGATCCCCAGGATCCGATCATCGCCGGTGTCATAGACGGAAACGACGGCATCGGGGCGGAACACATCGAATGAGCCCCGGATGCTCTGCATCTGCAGGATACTGTCAAACAGGATCTGCTGGACCGTGCCCTCTTCCTTTCGCTTCTCCGCCAGCTCGAAGTCGAACTTGCCCCGGTGTACATACCGGCTGTCCGACCAGTGGGCCGGATCCTGATGGTAGCCGTAATCGTTGCACTGGCCGACCTCATCCCCGCTGTAGATGACCGGGATCCCGGTCTGGGTGAACATCCATGCGTGAAGCATGAGATCACATTTGATGCCTAAATTCAGCAGGCCTTCGTTCTTTTGGATCAGGCCGGCCTCGATGCCGGACAGGGAGGCGGTGGTCCCGCAAAGTCTGGCGTCCCCCAGATCCGCGGCATCGTTATAGAGTTCTCCTCTGGACCAGCTTCCTTCCCACTTGCCGATGAACCAGTCGTTCAGATAGCGTTTGTGGGGCACTTCCTCCATGCCGAACTGACTCAGATACGGATAATCAAGACCCCAGCCGATGTCATCGTGGCATCGCAGGTAATTCTGGAAGAAACAGTTCTCCGGCAGGCGGCACACCTGTCCCATCTGGTGCCGCAGCAGCCTCGTGTCCCTGGTGGCGAGCGTATGCCAGGTGGTGCACATGGTCGTCACGTTATAGAGCATGTCGCACTCAGGCCTTCCGGCCGGTCCGAAATATGGGACGACCTCCCTCGGCTCCATGACCACTTCCCCAAGCAGGACGACCCCCGGACAGACCAACTCGCAGGCCAGCTTCATCATCCGGATGATGGTATGCACCTGCGGCAGGTTGCGGCAGTTCGTCCCGAGCTGCTTCCAGATGTACGGGATCGCATCCAGGCGGATCACATCCATGCCCCGGTTGATCAGGTACAGCAGATTGTCCGTCATATCGTTAAAGACCATGGGATTGGCATAATTCAGATCCCACTGATAATGGTGGAAGCTGGTCATGACGATCTTGCCCATATCATCGAGCCAGGTGAAATTGCCCGGTGCCGTCGTCGGGAACACCTGGGGCACCGTCTGCTCGAACTGATTGGGAATGTCCCAGTCATCATAAAAAAAGTACCGCGCCATAGCCTGAGGGTCCCCCTTCCTGGCCTCTTTGGCCCAGACGTGATCCTCACTGGTATGGTTCAGTACGAAATCAAGGCACAGTGAAATGCCCTTCTCATGACAGGCGTCGGCCAGCTTTTGCAGATCCTCCATCGTTCCGAGGCTTGGCCGCACCTTGCGAAAATCCGAGACCGCGTAGCCGCCGTCGCTCTTGCCTTTTGACGAATCCAGCAGCGGCATCAGGTGCAGGTAATTCACTCCGCACTCTTCGATGTACGGCAAATTCCGGAGCACGCCCTTAAGGTCTCCCCCGAAATTCTGCACATACAGCATCATGCCCAAAAGCTGGTTCGACCGGTACCAGTCCCCCTGCTCCATCCGCGCCTGATCCAGATCCCTGAGGGACTTCCTGCGTTCGTCGCGGTTTCGCTCCAGCATTTGCATGAAATACTCGTAGGCTTCTCTGTCATCGTACAGCTCCATATAGAGCCATTCCAGTTCCTGCAGTTTTTCCTCTCTGCTCATAGATTCCTCCGATATCAAATCTCGATCTCAAATATACAATGCTCGTAAGCGTTGATCACGGTGGTGCCGTTTAACTCTGTCCTCTGAGGAATGCGCACCCCGTAGTTTTTGTGTATGTGGCCATGTACGAACACCTGGGGATGGTAACGGTCCAGCAGGTCCCGAAAGGTCTCGAACCCCCGGTGGCTCACGGAATCGAAGTCATTTACCCCCCGTGCCGGCGCATGGGTCATCAGGATGTCCAGCCCGCCCTGCTTCCGGATCTTCGGCATCAGCCGGCGCGCCCGTTTTCGCATCTGGGCTTCCGTGTACATATTCCTGCCGTCCCGGTAACGGTGAGAACCGCCCAGGCCCGCGATCCGCAGTCCCTCGTGGACATAGACCTGATCTTCTACACAGATGCAGCCTCCCGGCGGTTCCTCCATCAGGTCGTCATCGTGGTTGCCCCTTATATATAGGACCGGACACTTCGCCATCGTGGTGAGGAACTCCAGGTAGGTCCTGTGCAGATCGCCGCAGGCCAGGATCAGATCGAACTCATCTAAATTTCCCTGTCTATAGTCTTCATAATAACAGCGTGACTCGTCATCTGCAACTGCTAGTATGCGAAATCTGCGGCGCTCTCTGCCCTCGCCGCCTGACCGGCTGCCCAGCCGGCCATGAAACAGTCCGGTCCCGAACGGGGAGAGGAGCTTCACGGGCAGGCTGCCGCCGATCAGCCGGGACCCCGTGTCCACGACCTGGCGGCCGCTGCTGCTCACGACCCGTTTGCCGCTTCGCACTACCTTCTTGCCGCTTCGCACTACCTTCTTGCTGCTTCGCACTACCTGTTTGCCGCTTCGCACGCCGCCGGACAGGGTCGCCTGCGGCAGCTTCTTCACCGCCCGGAGCGTCTGGTCCGTCCGGCTCCTCTGGATCCCGAAGCTTTCAGGGTCCTCTTCCAGGGCGCTGCGGACCTGTCCGGGAGACAACCCGCAGACCTCTTCGTATCCGTACTTCTCCAGAAATGCCAGCATCACATCACAGACCTGCGGCAGACGGCCATCACCGCCGGCCTTCACATATTCCCGGTGAAAGAAATAGTACATGGACCGGAACTCTCTCTGCTCATCTTCGGTCCATTCCTCCCATGCGTCATCTGTCTTCTTCACCAGCTTCTGCAGGCGCAGATAGCTCTCCGGCTCCGAAAACTCCACTGTCCGCATATGGCTGCTGTGATAGAACTGAAGGAAGGCCTCGTAGTTTCGGGCAGCTGCGCTTTCCGCCGGATCCTCCGGACCGGCCTGCGAACCCCCTTGGCCACTCCGCTGGGACGGGATCTGGATCACGTCGGCGTCGATGCTGTCCGCATCGAAGTATTTCAGGACGCTGACCCGCTTGTTCCCTTCTTCGACATAAAACCGGTTTCTGTATTCATACACCTTGACCGGCTGCCGGATCCCTTCCTCCAGATGCGACTGGCATAAGCTGCTCCACTTGGCCGCGAACTCCGAATCCATGCCAAGAAGGGGCATGAAATTCCGCGCAAACGCGTGATTCCGCCCCCCTGTTTTCGTTCCGACCACCAGTGCCAGCGGGATCTGCTCTCTTCCGATCCGCTTTCCCTCTGCCAGTATGGATGGGGGGAGTTTCTCATCCAGACAGTCCGGATAAGGTGACTCCCCCGCTATCATGGCACGTCGGTATTCTTTTGTTGCCATTTTATGTGCTTCTTGATAGTCTAATGCGACCATTACTCTCCATACAGCAGATTCTTCTCTGTTTCCTTATCGAACAGGTGGATCTTTCTCATATCCAGTGCGAATGTCGCTTCGTCTCCGGTCATCAGCGGGGAATCCGGCTCAACACGGGCCGTCATCTGTACGCCATTGACATCGAAGTACAGGAAGATCTCAGCTCCCAGCATCTCTCTGACCTTGATCTTTGATTTGATGATGTGGTCCTGATTATTCGCCAGGAAGTCTTCCTTATCAGAGATGTTCTCCGGACGGATGCCCAGAACGACGGTCTTGCCAACGTAATCGCCGTCCAGCAGGATCTGCTTCTCATCTTCCGGTACGGTCAGCACGTTCTCGCCCACGGTCAGGGTGACATTGTCACCGTCACGTCCGACGACCGCATCGATGAAGTTCATCTGCGGAGAGCCGATGAAGCCTGCGACGAACAGGTTGCACGGCTTGTTGTACAGATGCTCCGGTGTGTTGATCTGCTGCACGATACCGTCCTTCATGACAACGATCCTGGTTCCCAGTGTCATCGCCTCGGTCTGGTCGTGGGTAACGTAGATGATCGTGGTCCCCAGCGTCTCATGCAGCTTGGAGATCTCTGTTCTCATCTGGACTCTCAGCTTCGCGTCCAGGTTGGACAGAGGCTCGTCCATCAGGAAGACCTTCGGGCTTCTGACGATCGCACGGCCCATAGCTACACGCTGTCTCTGGCCGCCGGACAGAGCCTTCGGCTTACGGTCGAGCAGTTTCTCCAGATCCAGGATCTTAGCTGCTTCTCTGACCTTGCGGTCGATCTCATCCTTCGGGACCTTTCTCAGGGTCAGAGCGAATGCCATGTTCTCATAAACCGTCATGTGCGGATACAGGGCGTAGTTCTGAAAAACCATCGCGATGTCTCTGTCCTTCGGCTCCACGTCATTCATCTTGACGCCGTCGATCAGGAATTCTCCCTCGGAGATGTCTTCCAGACCGGCGATCATCCGCAGCGTCGTGGACTTACCACAGCCCGACGGTCCTACGAAGATGATGAATTCCTTATCTTCGACTTCCAGATTGAAGTCCGTTACCGCATGGTAACCATTCGGATATATCTTCTGAATTCCTTTTAAAGATAAACTTGCCATTTCTTATTTCTCCTTTATTCGGTATTTCGCGATGTCGACCATCGCGACACCGTCTATAAAAAAGGTGATATCTTCTGCAGACCTGTCCGTGTAGATCACATTCGACAGGACCTGCTCTCCATCATTGATAAACACTTCCGCGCTCATCCGGTCAAGTACCAGCCGCATCGTCAGCTCTCCGCCTCTGTCACGCACCTTCACCTGCCGGCGGGTCTTCTTCGTATGCCCTGCCCCGGAATGGCTCCGGTCGATCGTGACCATGGAATCCTCCGGTGCATAGGTGAAGCTGGTAAAGACCTCTTCGCCATTTACCTGCCCCTGGGCGAACCGCAGGGTGAATTCCCGGTAGACGTTTTCTCCTGCCGGCCGCAGATGGATCTCCATATCGATGCATCTGCCCCGGATCCCTTCGAAGGTCCTCGCGCTGTCCAGCCTTTGGCCCCTCAGGATCACCGGTTCGGTCCGCAGCTTCTCAAATTCCCGGATGGGTCTCTGGGTAAGCCGGCCGTCCTTAAGTTCCAGTTCCCTCGGAAGGCTCATCTGCCCGTTGATCGGGTAGTCGATGCCCCGGTGTTCGGCTGTGTCCGGATCCTGCATCCATCCGATCAGGATGCGCCGTCCGTCCGCGTCCTCCATAGTCTGGGCTGCGTAGAAGTCCAGTCCCTGGTCCAGTGGTCTGTGGCAGCTTATGCGGAAGTCTCCTTCCTCCGTCGTTTCACCGATCATGCAAAAGCTGGTCTTGCCCCCCGGATAAGCCAGGTGATCCTCCGGCTCTGTTCCTCCTGCCGGTGTGCCGGCCAGAGTGCCGAAGCTACCTGCCGGTGTGCCGGGCGCCACGTCCATCGCGCTCGCGATCAGCATCTGCTGCCCCCCTAACTGAAACCAGTCGGGACATTCCCACATCCAGCCGAGAAGGTCCTTGCCCGTCTCATCCCGGTTCGAGACGATCACCCGGTCAAAACTCCAGGAGAATCCGTCTTCGCTGCGATAACGGAGCAGCTGCGTTCCATGCTCCCAGTTCCGGTTCGGCAGAAGCACCCGGTAGGTGCCGTCTTCCGCCCGGTAGATCTTCGGGTCCCGGAACTCGTACGGGTCGCCGCCCGCGGGAAGGTCCTCCGATGTGATCACCGGGTTGCCCTCGTACTTCTCATACGTCAGGCCGTCCCCGAAGGCGATGCACTGCGTCTGGACTCCTCTGCGCTGCGGATCTTCCGGCACCGGAACGAATCCGGTGTACATCAGCATCTGCTTGCCGTCCCGCTCGATCGCCGTTCCGGAGAAGCATCCTCCCTCATCGTACCCCTGGTCGGGGGTGAGTGCAGGGGGCACATGCTCCCATCGCAGCAGATCGCTGCTAATGGCATGCCCCCAACTCACCGCACCCCAACTTGCATTGAAGGGATAGTATTGATAAAACAAGTGATAGCCTTCGCCATACCTGTTAAATCCGTTAGGATCGTTCATCCATCCGACGGGCGGGCTGAGATGAAACGCCGGCCGGTCTATGGACCGGATCAATTCAGCGTTTTCGTGTTCATATTCAGTTATTGTCTTACTGCTGATCATCCTCTGTATCTGCCTCCGGATCTTCTTCCAGCTCCTCTTCCATCTCGTCTTCCATCTTCTGAAAGATCGGATCGTAAAGCAGGGCACATGCCCCAGCCGGGAGCGATAATCCGTAGATTACGTATACCAGGAGCGCGATCCCGTGGATGTACCACAGGAAGACCGCCCATACGGCCCAGATCGCGGCCATGGCCAGGCTTCTGGGGATATGCCCCATGGCCAGGCGCACAGCGTTGATCAGCGTTCCTCTGATCGAGTTTTCGTAGCGGCTGAACAAGGCGAACGCATAGATCCCGATCACGAAGGCACAGATGCCGATCACCGTAATGATGATCATGAGCACGGTGGATGCCTTCGAGTCGATGGCGTGCAGCAGGAACAGATCCGCTGCTGCTATGGCTCCTGCCCCGAGAAAGATCAGGCCTAAGCCGATCCCCTGCCGCATGTTCTGCTTCAGGGCCTTGCGGTACTGTTTCCACGGGGATAAGCCGTCCTGCCGGATCATGTGGATCAGCACATTGTTCATCGCCGTCAATGCAGGTCCTGTCGTGACGATCGGGATCATGACGATCACCGTCATCAGATTGACGATGGCCAGATCCACGACCCGTGTCAGGAACTGCATGAGTGGATTGTTGTTGTCAAAGAACCGGTCCATGTTATCCCTTGACCGCGCCGGCGGTAACGCCCGCAACGATGTGCTTCTGCAGGAACAGATACAGGATCAGGATCGGCAGCATTGCCAGCAGCAGGGCCGCCATGACCAGACCGATGTCTGTAGAGTATGTTCCGTAGAATGCCTGTGTAGCGATCGGGATCGTGTACAGGTTCTTGTCTCCCAGTACAAGACTTGGCAGGAGGTAGTCGTTCCAGAAGGCCATAGCGTCGATGATCGCTACGGTCGCCACGGTCGGTTTCAGCAGTGGGAAGACGATCTTCCAGAAGGTCTGCCACCTGCTGCAGCCGTCGATCAGGGCTGCCTCCTCAAGTTCTAATGGTATGTTCGAATGTATCGCTCCATGGAACATGAAGGTCGCCATGGAGACGGAGAATCCCGTGTGCATCAGGATCAGGGTGATCCGGCTGTTCAGGATGCCGAAGATGCCGCCGTATACGGATACCAGCGGTACCATCAGTACCTGGAACGGGATGACCATGGAAGCGATCATGAGCGCGAACAGCAGTGCGCAGGCTTTCCAGTTCTGGTTACGCACGATGACGAAGGACGCCATGGCGGAGAACAGAATGGTCAGGACCGTAGCGCAAAAGGTGATGATCGCGGAGTTCTTGAATACGTTCCAGAAATCCATCTTCTCCATCGCGTCCGGGAAGTTCTGTAATGTGAATCCGTGCTCACCGATCAGGGCAAGCGGGTCGGATGTGATATCGCCTTTTATCTTGAATACGTTGATCAGTACCAGAAGGAAAGGTATGACGAACATGATGAAGACGATGATCAGCACGATGATCGTAACGATCTGGCGTGTTCTTTTCTGCTTAGCAGCTAATTCGTTCTGATTCATTATGCTTCCACCTCCCCTTTCTTACCGATATAGACCTGAGCAATACCGATGATGGCGCAGACGAGGAACAGGATCAATGCCTCTGCCTGACCTGTGCCGTAATCCTTGTAGATGAAGGCCTTGTTGTATACGTGCATCGCAGCGAGTACCGAAGAGTTGAACGGCTCACCATTCGTCAACGACAGGTTGACATCGTAGACGACGAAGCATCTGGTGATGCTCAGGAAGATGCATGTTACGAAGGATGTCCGCATAAGCGGGATCGTGACGTTCTTCATGGCCTGTGCCGATGTGCATCCGTCGATCATAGCGGCTTCCTTAAGGGAATCGGAGACTCCCATGAAGCCAGCCACGTAGATCAGCATCATGTAGCCGGCGTATTGCCAGACGGATACCAGGATCAGGCAGAACATGGCGCCGCCGGTCGATGACAGCAGCGACGGAACGGTCCCTCCGACGATCGCTTCGCCGATGGCGACGAACGCGCGGTTGAAGACGAACTTCCAGACATAACCCAGGACGATGCCGCCGATCAGGTTCGGAATGAAGAATCCCGCCCGGAAGAAGTTCTGTCCCTTGATGCCGCTGGTGACCAGATAGGCCAGCGCGAATGCGACAGCGTTAACGAATATAACAGCGAATGCTGAGTAAATGATCGTCCGTCCCATGGAGCCCCAGAAGTAGGCATCCTTGAAGGCGGAGACGTAGTTAGCGATTCCTACGAACGGTTTGTCGACGGAGACACCGTCCCAGCTTGTAAATGTCAGATACAGACCGTAAATGAACGGAATGACGATGACCATACAGAACAGGACGACGGCAGGGCCGGCAAACATGAGGAATTGTTTTGTCTTATAAGACATTGTATTTCTTTCCATTGATGAACCTCCTCCCTGCTTAGTTCTCGTGCGGTGTCAGCGTCTTGGTCTTCCAGTAGGTCTCTACGTCCTTGGCGAAGCCTTCGCGGTCGCTCTTGTCCGCCAGATACTTCTGGAACATAGCACCAAGGATAGCGTAGTGATCGTCCGGCAGATAGTTGTAGTTCGGGACCAATGCTCCCTTGACGGCATACTTCTGTACGGACTTGCCGAGCGGGTCTCCGACCTTCTTGTCGATGTTGGAGAAAGCCGGGACCAGAGCGCATTCGTCTACCAGGAAGCTCTGGCCGTCTTCTTCATAGACGAGCCAGTTCAGGAAATCCTTAGCCTGCTGTCTCTGCTCATCCGATGTGCTGCTGGAAGAGTCGATGAAGAAGTATTTGGAACCACCGCCGACCAGCTTTTGGTTCATGCCGTCATCCAGATCCTGCGGGATCGGCATCAGGCCCATGTTCTCGGTGTAGTCATAGGCACTGATCACGGACCAGTCCCAGTTACCGCCGAACAGGAAGGCGATCTCGCCTTCGGCCAGCTTTTGCTCGGTTACTTCACGCTCTGCAGAGATGGCGCTTGCCTTCGAATAACTGTTGTCTTTCAGTACGTCGAAAGTATCCATCAGTGCATTGTACTTCTGATCTTCGATCAGTTTGACGGAGCCGTCGGAAAGGCCTCTGACGAAGGCATCCGGGTCTTCTCTCTCTTCATAGACCTGGGCCAGATAGTGGGCGCCCAGCGACCAGTTTTCCTTCAGGACACCGGTGGGTGATTCCATTCCGCCCTTTTTCAGTTCTTCGATCAGCCCGCAGAACGCGGTGTAGGTCGAATAATCTTTTGGCTTGAATGTTTTGCCAGTGATCTTCTCAATGGCGTCCTTGTTGTAGATGATTCCGCGTGCCTCGATACAGACCGGGAATCCATAGACTTTGTCGTCGATACTGATCGCGTACTGGGTGTCTTTCACCCAATCCTGATCACTCAGATCGACCGCGTGCTCCTCAGCCAGGGAATACACGTCCTTCGCATCCACCATGGACAACGTGTACGGATTTCCAGACGCGTACTTCGTTGCCAGATGCGCGGACACCGTATCGGAGGAATAATAGACCTCCACCGGCACGCCCGTCTGCTCTGTATAGCGTTCCGCCATCTGCAGCATCTGATCCTGGATCTCCATCTTGGAGTTAAAGATCGTGATCCCGTCTGAGCTGCCGGTGTTTCCTTCATCTGAGGAATTACCGCAGCCTGTTACGACGAACATCATGCCAGCTGCCATGACCAGGACCGCTATCAGAGCAAATACATGCTTGATACTTCCTTTCAATACGTCACCTCCTACACTGACGCGCTCTGTTTCAGGCGCGCCTTACCGATCCGGTTCGCTCTCTTCTCACTCCTCTTTTTTTATTTCTCTATTTATCCCCGAAAATTTGAGTAACCGGTTACTTTCCGACCATTCTAACATTATTAAAAGGTCTGTGTCAACCGGACGACAATTGTTAGAATATTGTATTTTCAACATTTATTGCAGTTTTTTCCATGTTTGTGTTCGGCTCCGTTTGTCATGACGTGAGGTCGTGTTACTTGTTTAAAGTAACCGTTTACTATAAACGGTTGCGCTTGTGCTTTTTTAGGATTCAGACTATAATTATTATTGTTCTCAAAGAGGCAGAAAGGGTGAGAAAATGGCTCAAAATGCAACGTATCAGGACATAGCGAATTACACCGGCTTTTCAAAGACCACGATCTCCCGCTATTTCAACCGGCCGGATTCCGTGACACCGGAAAACCGCAGGAAAATAGAACATGCCCAGGAGGTCCTTAATTACAAAGGCAACAAGGTCGCCCGCATCCTGGCCAGCGGCAAGACGGAATTCATCGGTCTGATCATTCCGAATATGTACCTGAGTTTTTATGGGGAAGTGATCTCCGAGTTCCTGAGAACCCATGACCGCTACGGCTACAAGTTCATCGTATTCAATGGAAGCGGCGATGAGGAGTCCGAGCGGCGTTACATCGGTGAGCTGCTCTCCTATCACGTGGAAGGCCTGATCGTCCTGAGCCACACAGTCCCCTCTTATGAACTGGCCTCCTACCGGACTCCGGTCGTTGCCATCGAACGGGAAGACTTCTACATCAGCAGCGTCAATTCGGACAACCACTCCGGCGGCGCCTCCGCTGCCCGCCATCTCTATGAACGCGGCTGCGATCTCCTGATCCACATCAACAAAGGCGGCGACGATCCCCGCATCCCCGCCCAGGACCGCATCGACGGTTTCTGCAGCGTCTGCGATGAGCTCAAGGTCCGCCATAAGGTCCTGACCTACGAGGGCGAGACCAGCTATGCCGATCTCGAAACCAAGATCATCCCGATCATCGACCGCATCATCGACACCTGGCCGGACCATCGCAAAGGCATCTTCTGCAGCAGCGATTCCATCGCGAACATCACCCTGAACCACCTCTTCCACCGCTTCGGCAAGCTTCCGGACGATTTCCGCATCATCGGATTCGACGGCTCCCCTATCGCGAGCCGGGCCGTCATGCCACTCACCACCATACGGCAGCAGGTCGATGTCATGGTCGACAACGCCATGGAACTTCTCATCGAACAGATCCAGGCGATCAAGGACGCCGAGTCCGGCCGCCCCGTCACCCTTCACCCCGAACCTAAGCACCGGATCATTCCCCCGGTCCTGCAGGTGGGGTCTACGACTTAGGTTGGGGGTCCGGTTGGCGGTACGTCGGCGATACGTCGGCGGTACGGTACAGTCCGGTTGGGCGGCTTGGTCCGGTACAGTCCGGTGCAGCGGCTTGGTTGGGGGCGCGGTTGGGTACGGTCCTATTCGGCGGCTCGGTCCGGGGTCAAGTCCGGTCCGGCAGCGGCCCGGAATTGTAAAAAACGGCCGGTTTCGACCCCTTTTTTACAATTTTTCTAAGCGAAATTGTAAAAAACAGCTCTGTAGACAGCTGTTTTTACAATTTTACAGCCCTAAAAAAGTAATTAATTGGAAATTCTATAACTATAATTTACATCTATAATATATAATGCCAACAAATGCCAATATATTACAGCAATTATTGTAAAAACCATACTATTTAGCATGGTTTTTTACAATTTTCCAATCATTTGTTGTAAAAAACGCCGTCAAATTGCGGCGTTTTTACAATTGTCATATTATTCCATCTCCAAATGCAGATACGTGGCTGCATATAGTTCTAGCTCCATTCCCTCAAGAGCCATCCCCTCTTCCATCCACTGCCTGCCGGTCGCTCGCTCCCCGGTCTCCGCGATCCGGTAGGTCGCGTCTGCATCAAGGCCCCGCAGCCACAGCCGCCCCTGCAAAGGCTGGACCACCTCAGTCCCCTGCAAAGGCTGGACCACCCCGGTCCGCACTGCGGACACGATCGCCCGCTGCCCATCTTCTGAAACTGTCATCCAGGCGCCGAGGCTATCTTTTGTCGGATCCGACAGGCGGTAATATTTACCAGTCCGGATCAGGGCGCGGTCCTCGTGAAAACGCGGGATCTGGGTCCGGATCGTCTGTTTATCCTTTTCGCTGATTTTGGCTGGGTCCAGTTCGTAGCCGAAGGTACCTGCCATGGCAACGACGGCCCTTGTTTCCAAAGGCGTTGCCCGCCCGGTCTCCGCGTTCGGTGACGCAGAGACGTGGGCCCCCATCACTTCCGGTGGGTAGCCGAAGGAGGTTCCGTACTGGATGGTCAGCCGGTCGATGGGATCGGTGTTGTCACTGCACCAGATCTGCGGCGTATAGTAGAGCATGCCGGCGTCAAAACGGCCCCCGCCCCCGCAGCAGCCTTCGATGAGGAGGCTGGGGTAGCGGTTGCGGAGCTTTTCCAGAATCTGGTACAGTCCTAAAGCATACTTGTGCAAAATCATCCCCGACGGAACGACCTCTGCGGTCCCCTCCAGCATTCGTACCGAGTAAAGGTCCGCGATATGGCGGTTGGCATCCCATTTCAGATATTCGATCTGCGCGCTGTCCAGCACGGCGCAGATCTGTTCGTAAATATTGTCTGCAACTTCTTCCCGCGAAAGGTCCAGCACCAGCTGATTTCTGCTGCGTACCGGATCCCTGCCCGGGACCTGCAGCGCCCAATCCGGGTGAGCCCGGTAGAGGTCGCTGTCTTCGCTTACCATCTCCGGCTCCATCCAGATGCCAAACAGCAATCCCATCCCATGGATCCGATCGCTTAGTTCGTTTAGGGAGCAGCCCAGCTTTTGCTCGTTCGGTGTCCAGTCCCCGAGGGCCCGCAGGTCGTCGTCCCGCTGGCCGAACCACCCGTCGTCCAGCACGACCATATCCATGCCGAGGTCCCGGGCGTCTTCCGCCATCCGGCAGATCTTCTCCCCGTCGAAATCAAAGTAGCAAGCCTCCCAGCTGTTGAGTAGGACCGGTGCCTGGAAGTCCGGCGCGTCAACACCTTTTGCGGAAGTCGAGTCGGTCCAGCCTTTGGGCCAGCGGCAGACATGATGGCGGATGCATTGGTGGAGATTCTGGGACAAAAGGCCGAAGCCCTCCCCGCTAAAGCTGAGGATGACTTCCGGGAGCACCAGTTCTTCGCCAGGCTTGAGTGGCCAGGAGAACCGCCCTTCCATGAGGCCCATCTGCATTCTGGTCTGGTCGAACTGGTCTTTTTCGATCTCGGCTTTGAAACCCCCACTGTAGACGAATTGCATCGACCAGCAGCGCCCGTGCTCCTCGTCCGCCTCCTGATCGCAAAGGATCATCATCGGATTGTACTGATGCGACGAGAACCCGCGCCGGCTGCCAATGACCGTTGCTCCGTGGCCGAGGTGCTGCCGGTCCGGGATCCTTTCCATCGTATGCCGTCCATAGAAGATGATCCGGTCGAAATCTCCTTCCGTGAAGTCGAGGCAGGCCGTCTGCGCCTTATCGATCGTGACCGTCGCTTCCCCTGCGTTCCGGACCACCGCGCTTCTTGTGATCACATCGAGCTGCGGCAGCACGCCGTAATACAGAGTCACCTCTATCTTCGGGTCCCGGCTGCGGAGAAGGATCTTGAGGGTTTGGGGTCTGTCCGTCGCGCCCGGGCCGAGGGTCTCGAGGAGATCCGCCCCGCCCGTCTTGGACGTCTCGGCCCCGGGTGCCTGATCCGCCCCGGGTGCCTTGGACGACTCCGCGCCGGGTACCTGCGCCCCCGTCTGAGCCGCCTCTGTCGCAAACACCGCCGGCAGCCCCGGAAGCTCATACTTCCCTTCGCAGATCTCAAAAGAATCAAAGCGCAGGTCACACCCGTAAACTCCCCGCTCGTCGATCACCGAAAGCAAAGGGCTCCGGAAGTCTCCGGTCCCGCGGGTCGGCAATTCCTGCGGAAGCGCATCCAGTGAATATGTCCGGTCCAGCCCCGCCTCATACGGGTTCCCCGAAAAACCGCGGTCCGCCAGTTTGATGACCCCGTCCATTGGCTCATCCGTCGCCGCCCCATAATAAAGATGGAGAAGATGGCCATACCTTCCCGGTTTCATCTGATAAGTCGTTCGTTTCGTATGCAGGAAGAAGATCCCGCTTTTTTCGTCGTAAATGATCGCCAACTTTTTTACCTCATAGTTAGTTTCGCCGGGCCGCCCCCCGGGCTTGCCTCGTAGAAGGTGCACTCGATCCCCGTCTGCTCCCGGTAGACCTCGCGCAGGGTTTTTTTGAATTCATCGAGGGCGTCTTTTCGGACCAGACTGATCGTGCATCCGCCGAAACCGCCGCCCATCATGCGGGAGCCCAGAACATACGGAAGTTCCTGCGCCGTTTCCGCCAGGATATCCAGTTCCCGGCAGGAAACTTCGAAGTCCTCCTTAAGCGAGCGATGAGATTCATTCATCAGCTTGCCCAGAGCCTCGATCTGGCCGTTTTTCAAAGCCTCCGCCGCCTGCCTTACCCGGCCGTTCTCACGGATCGCATGCCTCGCCCGGCGCAGCAGCACCGGATCATCGAAGGCGGATTCCATCGCGGCAAACTCCGCAGGGGTCACATCGCACAGTGCTTGGAATTCGCCGCACCGCCGCACGACCTCGGGCGCTTCTGCACACCGCTCCGCTAACTCGGGCGCCTCCCCGCACCGCCGCACGACCTCCAGCGCCTCGGCGCACTGCTGCCTCCGCTCGTTATAGGCGGACGTCCGCAGGTCGTGTTTCCGGTTGGTGTTGGTAATGACCAGCCCGATCTCCGGAAAATCCAGCGGCACATACCGGCAGTCAAGACTCACGGTGTCCAAAACCATGGCGCACCCTTCCCTGCCCGCCGCACACGCGAACTGGTCCATGATGCCGCAGTCGACGCCGACGTATCCCCGCTCCGCTTCCTGGCAGCAGACCGCCAGCTCCCGCTCCGCAAGAGGCAGGTCAAACAGGTCCCCTATAACAAAACCCGCCAGCACCTCCAGCGACGCCGAAGACGACAGCCCCGCCCCATCCGGCAGGTCTCCGCAAATGACCATGTCCATCCCGCAGTCAAGCTCGATCCCGCGATTACCAAGCGCCCAGATCACGCCTTTGATATAGGCGGTCCAGGAATGGTCCTCTAAAGGCCTCAGATCATCGAGGCTGCTGCAGACGACTCCGTCCCCCGGGAAATTCAAAGAAAAGAATCGGATCACCCGGTCCGGCCTTTTGCGAACGGCCGCATAAGTCCCCATCGTCAGGGAGCACGGGAGCACGTGCCCACCGTTGTAATCGATGTGCTCCCCGATCAGATTCGCCCTGCCCGGCGCGAAATAGTAAGCAGCCTCAGCCGCCCCGCCTTCTCCGAACGCTTCTGCAAAAGCTGGTCCCAATTTTTCAATTATCTCCTGATTGTACATGCTCTCTCTTTCACTCCGCCGACTTCTCATAAAGTTCGACCATCTCCTGGTCCGGAACGAACTCCGAACCAATGCCCTCGACCAGTGAGCGGAATCCGTCCAGGGCCTCGTCCCGGTCCGGATACATTTTGCCGTATCCGGGATCCCAGCTCTCCTCGTCCTCTACTCCAGCAGCCGCATTGCCGCTGATATCATTGACCATATCTTTCTTCCTGCAGTCTTCACTAAACTCGACCGCGGTCTCTCCCCCGACCAGCAGGTTGGAATGGATCTTATTGTTTTTGCTGCGCTGCACGGCGATCTGGGTCTCATTATCCACCAGCGTGTTATGATCGAATTCGCAGTCTTCGGTGAACCCCAGATCTTTGTCATAGCCTCCGAAGCAAAGGCTGGTCCAGCCTTTGCAGCCCGCAATAACGTTATCATGGACCCGGATCCCAGTGACGCGGAACAGCTCATTGTCCTCAGGGCTGTGCTCCGTCGCCACCTCCAGACCTATATCGCAATTGAAGATGAAATTGCTGCAGATCTCGATGTCCCGGCCGCCATCCACATAGATGCCGTCCGCGCAAAGATCATACTCCCCATCCTCATAATAAGCCTCATTACCTTCGCTGCTGATGTTATAGACCACGTTTTCGCGGCAGATGCCGTTCCTGACCTGGTCCACCTCATACGGATTCGCATCCCCATCCGTGTGCATCGCCAGGCCCTCGAAGCCGATCATGTCGATGCCGATATTGTTGTTGTCGTGGATCGTATTGCCCGCGATCAGGAACCCGTCGACGTTGCCGTTGATGACCAAAGACTCGCTGTCTCCACACTCGCAATCGTAGACCTCGCATCCCTCGATATTCAGATCCGAGACCGGCGCCAGATCATTGTAAGCATACACGTTGATCCCATGGATACCGCGGACCCCGTGGACCTTGCAATTTCTGAGGGCAATGCTCTCGAGCGGCTGATCCCCCGCTTCGCGGGTGCTCTCGTATGTGATCCCGTGGGTGCCGCCCTCTGTCTCGATGCCCTCGACCGTGATGTGGTGGACGTTGGTGATGGAGAAGCAGACGCGATCCGCGGCGTCGTCGGTACCGACGGCCTGCTCGGGGCCTTCACTATCGGTGCCGGCAGCCTGCTCGGTGCCTCCACTATCGGCGGCAACGGCGGCCTCCTCTGCATGGATGACCGGTCGCTCACCTTCTGCGGCCCGGATGACCGTAGGCGAATCCTCCGTTCCGGAACAGGCGGCATCCAGTTCCACCGGTCCGTACTCCCCGCCGTGAACGATGATCACCGAACCGGGAGCCGATCCGGCTGCGAAGCTGATCGTGGCGTAAGGCTCATCCGGCGTTCCATTGCCGGATTCATCACTTCCGTCTGTGGCCACGTGTAATTCGGCCTGGTTTTTCTGCGTTGCTTGATCCTGCTGGTCCGCTTGATCCGCTTGGCCTTGCTGCGACCCGCAGGCCGCCAGACAAAGTGCCAGACAAAGCACGACCCCGCAAACCAGGGCCACGGTCACTGCCTTCTTCGCCTTCCCGCTGTTCCTTATCATCATTTCAATCGTTCCTCATTTGCTATCAGTGCCCGTTCCGTCTTAACCATGTTGCCATTCTACTATTTCCGAAAGGATAGTCAAGCCTAAATTGCGGCAGCCCGGCACTTTCTCATGGCCGCCGGATTTGGCCCATCAAAATAACGAGGCGCCAAACCCGTTTCAGATCCATTTTTTTGAGTTCGTCGACCTGTTTATCCTGTGTCAGAAATCGTTCTTAGAAAGGCGATTTTTCGTTTTGGGCTGGATTCTCCCGCTTCGATGGGAGCGCACGCCCATGGAATCCTGCATTTCACTCCCACAGATCGGAGGCATACCAATCGATTCATGGGAGCGAAATCCCTTCTGCGATGGGAGCGCATGCCAATGTCATTGACATAAGGGGTTAATCAGTATCAATACAGGAAGGGAGGTCAACCGATCCATTAACTTAAGAAATCAGGCATGGTATTTATGGGTGTTATCCATCATCATCCATTCAGACGCATTATATATTCAAGCAAATCGG
>JAFRLD010000121.1 GCA_017431395.1 Bacillota bacterium
ACAGGGGCTTTGGGTCCAGATTCTTGTAAGGCTGCGGGTGGGGGCAGTGCCGGAGCGGTTCCGCAGGAGCGGATCAGATGCACCGATGGCGCGAGCGAAGGAGCGGATAAGAAAGCGGCGGCTTTTAGCCGCTTTCTCCGCGAACCGTAAACGACGAGGATGCAGCCTGACCGCGACGAGGACTTAGCGGGGGCAGTGCCCTCACCTGCAGCCTGCAAAGAAAAAGGACCGTTGCTCACTGCAACAGCCCTTCCCTATTTATGGTGCGGCCTGCGGGACTTGAACCCGCACGGTCTCCCACACGCCCCTCAAACGTGCGCGTCTGCCTATTCCGCCAAGGCCGCATATCCGAGTGCCATGTTTCAGGCACTCGTCTATTTTAGTATTCTTTTATCCGTTTGTCAACCTGCTTTTCCTACTTCACCTTGATCACTGCGGTGACCGTGACTTCCTTTGGCTGATAGGAACTGTTTCCTGCAGCTGTGACCTTGACTTTCACTTTGTAGGTCCCCTTGCCGGCACCCTTCATCACGGTGATCTTGCCGGTCTTTGCGTTCACGGAGCATTTCTTCGGGCCGCTGAGCTTCTTGAAACTCAAACTGCCCTCCTGGCCGGTCACCTTGATCGGCTGGGTAACGGCTTTTTTCTTCTTCAGATCCTTGGCTTTAAGGGTCTTCGGGGTCACCTTGACCTTCATCGGATTCACATATCTGGCGCCGACACGGGTGATCTTGTTCGCCGAAGCACCTGAGAAGGCGCTGGAGAAATTACCGCTCTTATAGCTGTCAAGATCGTAGAATCCATCTCCCGCAGGTTTGCCGAGCTGGTACTTGTCGATATGGATGAAATCCCGGTCGATCGTGATCAGGCTCGCGGAAGTGTTGCAGCCCAGATAGCCGGCGGTCACATAGGTGTAATAGATCGGAGCATAGGATCCTTCATTCGGACCGATCTCCATAAACGTCCCCTCATCGCCTTTCCCGGCCGGAACATAGAATTCACCGGTCATATCGTTCTTTGCCTCGGTTTTCCAGTTATGTCCGTAGAAGAAAACCACATCACGGGCAGCATAATCGTTCAGGGTCGGATCGGTTTTGCCGGAGGCGGCGTAATTCAGCGCGCGGCACCAGGCCATGGCTCCTGCGTTATCGCCCTTAGCGAAATGCAGCGGGAAATTGCTGAATACGAAGACCGGGATGTTCGTATCTTCCACTGTATCGATCCAGGTCATGAAATCCTGTGCCGCCGCCTGTGCTGCGTCAGGATCCGCCAGATCATTGTAAGCGACGCCATAAATGTAATAGGCTACGCTTCCGTCCCCGTTCAGCCCGGTCCGCATCAGGCCGGACCCGATTCCTCCATTTGCGAAAACGATCTCCGCATTATCGTTCACATTCGCATCCGTTTCTGCCCACAGGAGGGACATATCCTCTTTCGAACGTACGCCTTCAAATCCCAGCGCCATGATCTGGTCGAAGAACACCGATGAATCATAGGCAGGCGCGCTGCTGTCCACAAGATTCCCGAGGATGCTGACATACTCAACGGACGCCGGCATGCCCTTCATAGCATCCGTGATCGTCGTGTCTCCGTTCAGATCAGAGTCCAGATCCGAAGCGACCGCGATCGAATGCGTCTCATAGGGTACCGCATCATCTGCCGCAAAGGCTGGTCCGGGCATCATCGTGACCGCCAGGATCAAAGATGCCAGAACAGCGAACAAAGTAGATCTTTTTTTCATTCATACACCTCCCATTCTCAATCATCTGTATGATTTATTTATCTGAACACAACCTTGATCTTGGTTGCCTTCATGATCTTGATGGAATAGCTGTACTTCAGCTTCTGGGACTTCCCGTTGACCGTCACCGACTTCAGGGAATGACCCGGAGACGGCGTGATCCGGAGCTGGTATTTGTCTCCGTGTTTCACGAGTTTGGAACCGGAGACCGTCCCCTTCCCGGACTTCGAGACCGAAACTCTGTAACGGTAGATGGTCTGATCCAGCTTCTTGGTAAACTTCTCATAGGCAGCCTTCAGGTCCTTGAGCGTAGAAGCTTTGCCCAGGGCCTTGACCCCGGCCTTGTACGTTTTGCGAGCCTTTTTCTGGTTATAGGCTTTTTTGCCTATATAAGTCTTCTTCCAGGACTTGATATACTTGGCTTTCGTCTGACGAAGCTCCTTCTTGAGCGTAGGTACCTTCGCGATCGCTTTAACGAAATTGTCCCAGACCTTCTGGGCTTCGTTCTGTGTGTTGCAGCGGTCCAGCTGCCCCGAGTATTCGTAATATACGCTTATCAGTCGCTTGTTCCCTTTCGGGCTGTAGTCATTGTGATCTTTAGCGTACACGTATTTCACCATTTGGTCGTCCCAGCGGATCCGGTCGGCATAGGAGAGCTTCTCGCTTTCATCCGGGCCTGCCTGCTCCTGGAATGCCTTATCATAAGCTTCGTCATATTCGTCGAGGATCGTACGGTAGTAATCTGCGATCACCATCAGGTCTTCGATCCCGGAGGCCTTCTTCGTGAAGCCCTTCATTTTTTTCTGAAGGGACTTTGATGGTGTGAAGATCTTTTCTTTTTTTGCCTTTTTGAGGAGACCATTCAGTTCTTTCTGTCCTTCGTGAATCGCCTCTTTGATCTCCTCCTTTGTGATAATGGAATCGTAACCAAGATCGTTATCGTACAGATATTCCTCGATCGCGTTAGTGACCTCATCATCGAAGAGGATGATGATCCACATATCATCTTCATCTTCCAGATAATAGGACATGATGGTGTAGAAGTCGGCTTCGCAGGCATAGGTATACGTGTCAAGATCCGAAATAGCGTTGATCCGTGCCTTGGCCTCATTTCTCAGCATCACGTACTTGTCCCAGTACCAGCTGTTATAATCGGCTTTATGGACCTGCTTCACGATGGTGTTATATTTTTTGGAGATAGTATCTTTTAAGGCCTGAAGATCCTTCTCGCCATTGTAGACGTTTTTCGGGAGTCCCGCGAGCATCTCCAAAGTGCTGAGACGGCTGAATACATCCTCTCCCATCATGAGCCAGCCGCCTTCATAGACGATCTCGTCCGGATGTTCTTTGACGTAATCAATGAGCTCCTGATATTTGCTGTTGAATGAATCGATGATCTCACGGGAATAATAGTCCTCCGTCAGCGGCAGATCGTATAGTATTTCCTGTACGGATTCATCGATGAATTGCAGGCTCAGATCCTCTCCGGATTCTACGATCTTAGTGTTCGAATCCTTAGTGTTCGAATCGCCGGTTTCATATTTCGCGGCGAAAGAGACCTGCGGTGTCAGGCTGAGGAGCATAGCAAGCGAGAGCAGCAAAGCGGTCGTTTTTTTCATGATATTTCTCTTCATAATTTATGCCCTCCTTCCTATTTCTTCACCTTGACGATATTTGACCAGCCATAGGATCCGGTCTTACCGGCCTTCTTAAAGCTGGCTTTGACACGGTAGCTGCTGGTTTTTTTGAATGATTTGTCAATGAATTTAGCAGAAGATACGGTCTTGACGGTCTTCCATGCTCCGCCGGACTTCTTCTGTACCTGATACTTTGTCGCATACGGGAGCGCCTTCCAGGTGAGTGTCACTTTGCCGCCCTTTTTCTTTGCCTTGAGCGCGTAATCTCCCTTGCTGTAGCTGGCTTTAGCGATCGTGACCTTGCAGGCGGCATACAGTTGTCCGAAGTCATACCGTGAAGTGTCTGGATCGATCGTAGCTATGACATAACAGGTACCTGCTTTTTTCGCCGTGAACTTCCCGGTTACGGGGTCGACGGTCCCATTGCTGTTCGATACCTGGTAACGGATACAGTCCGCTCCGTACGGGTCGATCCCGTCCTCCGGGTCATCATCTTTTATCTTCGCTTCGAAGGTGAAGCTTTTTCCCTTATCGATCGTAGCGGTCTGTTTGTTCAGTTCGATCTTATATGGAAACTGCCGCACCGTGAGCTGCATCTCATCCAGCCGGTTGACATCCTCGCGGGCACCGGTGCCATCCCATAGAGTCACGGTTACGATGCCGGGCTTCTTGGATTCAAACGTGCCGATGGAATCCACGAACAGGATGCTTTGATCAGAGGAAGAGAATTCATATTGCTGAAAATCTGCCCCCGAAGGAGTGACCATGATCTGGAATTGATCGTAGTCCGAATCGGTGAGTCCTTCCTTTTGCCACTTATCCCTGTCTTTTATCTGGACGTTTTCGATCAGGTCCGCAGGATCGACCCGCACCTGGACTGAAGCGGTGAGCCCTCCGCAGGAAGCTGTGATGTTGGCTTTGCCTTCAGAAAGTCCGATTACTTTACCGGTCTCATCAACGGTGGCTACCGCCTCATTGTCCGAAGACCAGGTGACCGGCATACCGCAGCCAGCCGGAAGGACCCGGGCCATCAGGGCCACACTTCGGCCGGCTTTGATGTTCGTCTTATCGCTTGCGTCATCCTCTCTGATAGAGATTGATGCGGGAGCAGTGCTTCCCGACAGATCCAGTGCGGCGGCTACGGCCGCCTGTGCATCTACGTTCCCGTAGGCCAGGGCATCCTTGAAACCTTGGCCCGCCTGGGCTTCTTTCGTCGTCGAACAAAGAATATTCTTTACCTGTGCAGGGGTAAGGTCCGGGTCAGCATCCAGAAGCAGGCCGCAGATCCCGGCAACGACCGGGGAAGCCATTGAAGTCCCGGACATCACCTCATAACGGTCTCCCGGGACCGTGGACATGATGTTTCCGCCGGGGGCGGATATCTCCTTGTATCTTCCGTAATCCGAGAAGTACATCGCCTTGCCCCTGGCATCGGATGCGTTGACCGCGATCACGGTAGGATAGTCGCACGGCGTGGAGTAGGAATTAGAGGAATCGTTTCCGGAGGCTGCTACGAAGACGACCCCTTGATCATAGTTCGCCTTGATGCACCGTTCCAGCATAGGATCCTCTGCGGTCCCGCCGAAGCTCATATTGATCACCCGGGCACCCTGGGATACGTTATAATCTATCGCCTGGCAGATATCGTATGTATAGAGCGACCAGCCATCGGAGGCGCAGGTCGTGAGCACTTTCACGAGATCGTTGTTATGGCCGCTAGCCACCCCGCTTCCGCCAAGTCCGTTGCCGTATTCCGCTCCAATGATCCCGGAGACGTGGGTGCCGTGGGCATCGGCATCATCGAGGATATCCTTCTCTTCTCCTAAATAAAAGCTCTTATAGTGGCCTCTCTCATCAAGGGTCACCAGATTGTTCCTGAGATCCTGATGCCTTGGATCGACACCTGTATCTACCACCCCGACGATCGTCTGTCCATGGCCTCCGGCCTGTTCGAGCAGATCCCATGCGGCCTCGGCATTGGTCGCCTCAAGGTAATACTGGTAGTTGGCCAGATCCGTCTTATCAAGAAGCGGGTCGGGCGCCCCCTTATCAGCCTGGATCTCATACCGGTAATTTGGCTGTACCAGCTCCGCTTTGCCGGTGGCTTCAAGCGTCTGTTCTGCCTTCTCAGGCTCCATACTAAGATCGATCAGGACCATCTTCTGATCATCGATCACGGTGATATCCGAGACTTCACCGATATCGGCTTTTTTCTCGATATCGTTTCGGATCGACCGGTTGCTCTGTGAGTCATCGTATACGGCGATCATCTGGTCCTCAGCACAGTCAGAAGACGGCGTTTCCGTCGCGGATGACACGCCGCCAAAAAGAACGGCGGAAGCGAGGATCATGCAGAAAATCGTCGGCTTTAATAACAGTTTCATGAATATGCTTCCCTCCTATAGTTAGGACAAAACGGTACTAGTACAATAAATTATATCAGATTCATTTGTACTTTTGGGGATTTCTGTTATAATATCACCCGTATGAAAAAAATAAGGGTAGCGTCAAGTGACGTATGAAAACTCGGGACCAAAAGAAAAGGCCCCAAAGGAACCTTGAAAAGTAAATCATGATGATCCAAAGCGGTGCTGCCACCCTTGACAGTGCACCCTCACGATGCTGACGAAGGTCACCGACGGCGAGGGACTCACAGGCAGATGGAGGTTTCTCTCCGTCGCGGCGGTCAGTGTAGCATCGTGAGTGCACGAGGTCAAGGGCAAGCCCCTTCGGGGTGGCAGGATCATCTGCCTCCGGCTCAGGATCTTCAGGCAGATGGAGTCTGCATCCGCAGGATGGTTTCCTGTCCGAGCAGGATGAGGATCTGCCATCTGGCAGGCATGTTATCAGCACCATGGAATTGATCAAGATGGTTGAGCGGCTTGTAGCCGGTATGCTTGTGCGGCCTGAGGAAGTTGTAGTAGGCTACCCATAGAGCGACGCTGTAGTTTGCGCCATCGAAGTTATCGTAGCCGCAGGTCCCTCTGTAGGAGGCCTTGAAGGTACGGTTCATCCGTTCGACGATCTGCTTGAAGGGACGGAACTCGGTGGAGACGGCATCCTCGTTAGTCAGTCCAATGACCTGAGTGATGTCGAATTCGAAATCCTTGCCGCAGTTGAGATAGAACTGCTGGGCAGCGAGAGGATAGGCAGAGTAGCCATCGGCAATGAAACGGAAATGCTCCGGGAGTTTCCTGAAGTGCTGCAGAGCCATACGCATGGCCATGATGCAGGGACCGACGCCGCGATCGGAGGAGACACGGTAGCCAAGGATGGATCGGGAGCATGCATCCATGATGAACCAGACGAAACCTTTGACGCCTCGTACCTTGATGTAGGTCTCATCACCGACCATGCTGGGGGAAGGCTTGTAGTCATAGGTATCCACAAATGGCTTGATCACAAGAGCCGCTGCTCTGGCATAGTTAGCGACCTGCTGGTGAGAGATGCGGATGCCGTAGAGGTCGTTCATGGCCTGGGCGGTCTTGCGAAGAGACAGCTGCAGGTTGACATGAAGGGTCAGGCACAGGGACATGACGTTGGCATTGTATTTGGAGAAGTTGAGTGAGGAAGTATTCTTCGGCAGGGAAGTGATGTCCATCCTGAAGAAGTTGACATCGAATTCCCGGTAGATGTAGTGAAGCTTGTATCGGTACTTCTGCAGGGAATGTTCCTGATCGACCTTCTTAAGATTCTGGAGGTAGAAGGAGCACTTGTCGTTGACACACTTGTGGACACGAAAACAGGAACGGTTCTTGACCGAAACGAGAGCGTGACCGCAGTAGGGGCACTTGTATTTGACCGGCTTGGAATGGACGCTGCCATCAATGAAGGTAGTGCCGCAGACCTTGCATTGGTATTGACCATGACCGCCGTTGTTGTCATAGAGATACTGATGCGGAGCACCGCAGACAGGGCAGACTTTGTCCTCGGGGACAGGGTGGCCGCCCCGGCGGCGGACAGGACCGATCTTCTTGCCATACTTGTGTTCATAGTATGCGATGAGGAACTGCCAGTCCTGTTTGAAGAAGGGAATGATGAGCGGGAGCTTATCGATTTTGAACTTCTGATACTTAGGTGATTTGGAATCATCATGGACCCATTGAGAGACGGGGATGAATTTACGGATAAACTTCAGCAGAAATGCGATTTGTTCGGATAGTTGTTGAATAACGTTAAGAAGATAGAGTACAATGTTCATGAGCAATTAAATCCTTTCACGTATGAGGTTTTGTCGCAAGAACATTGTACCAGAAAAGGGGGTAATTGCTCTTTTCTTTGTAGAAAAAGCTTGAGCCCTTGAAAATACTAAGGTTTAGAAAGAGTTAGTAGTGTAGGATTTGACACTACCGGTCCGGCTCGGAGGATATCATTATGATAAGAGGAATTTCGATCTGGCGCTGAAGTATTACGAGATGGCGGACGAGCTCGGGGACAAGTGGGCGGCGGAAGGCCTGGGATACATCTGGTATTATGGGCGCACCGGCGAAACAGATTATGAGAAGGCCTTCAAGTATTACCACAAAGCGATGGAGAACGGCAACCTGAGGTCCATGGTCAAAGTGGCCGACATGTATAAGAACGGTTATGGGGTAGAGAAGAATGAGGACATTTATGTGGAGCTGATCGAGGAGGCTTATGGGTATGTG
>JAFRLD010000122.1 GCA_017431395.1 Bacillota bacterium
GAGAGCGCGATCAAAGAAGAATGCGGATGCTGCTAATTGCGAAGCATGCGTGATCTGAAGATCCATCGAATTGATTAGAAGAAGGGGCTGTTACTCAAATGCAACAGCTCCTTTTGCTTACCCTAACCCGGTGATTGGCGAACGGAGCGAAGCCAGAACCGTGGTAGGTCAGCCGCCAGAGCGGTCGAAATCTTTGATTTCGGGTACCGCGGGACGGCGGGAAGGCTCAAAACCCGGTGATAGACGAAGGCATGTCTTGACACCTGTATAGACGATTTGTTACAATTGGTGCGACGAAAATTTCGGAAGAGTGGGGCCGGTAACGGCTCCCTGCAGAAAGGAACCCTGGATCATGGGACAGGAATCATTAGAAAAAGTCAGTTTTCTGAAGAGAAAAGATATTGAGATCTCCGGCAAGCGCTATCAGCAGGACGCCATGTCCGCGATGGCACTTGGGTTATTCGCGACGCTCCTTATGGGAACGATCCTGGATGTGCTCGGCACTCAGTCGGCGGTCCTCTTTGGGGAGAATGCCGTTTCCGCATTTCTGGTAGAGATCGCGGCGATCGCCAAGAATATGATGATCATGGGCGCCGGCATCGGTGTAGCTGTAGCAACTGCACTGAAGGCACCGCCGCTGGTCATCTATTCCAGTGCTGCGGTGGGAGCCATGGGCGCGACGCTGACGGGATTCGGTATAGAAGCTGCCGGAGGACCGGCGGGCGCATTCGTTGCGGTAGCGGTCGGTGCGGAATTCGGTAAGATGGTCTCTAAAGAGACAAAGGTGGATATCCTGGTCACCCCGGGCGTCACCCTGCTTGCCGGAGGGATCGCTGCCAAACTGGTCGGCCCGGCGGTCGGCTGGTGCCTGGTCAAGCTGGGCGAGTTGATCATGGTCGCCACGGAATGGCAGCCGTTCTTCTTCGGCGTCTTCATCGCGGTCATCGTGGGCCTGTGCCTGACGGCTCCGATCTCCAGCGCGGCGATCTGCGTCATGATGCAGTTGTCCGGTCTTGCGGCCGGTGCGGCCACCGTCGGATGCTGTGCACAGATGGTCGGGTTTGCCGTTGCGAGTTTTCGTGAGAACGGGATCGGTGGACTGGTGGCACAGGGCATCGGGACCTCCATGCTGCAGGTATCCAATATCATCAAACATCCATGGATCCTCGTGCCTCCGACTTTGGCGGGTGCGATCATCGGACCGCTCTCCACATGCGTCTTCCATATGACCAATATCCCGATCGGTGCCGGCATGGGGACCTGCGGGTTCGTCGGATCCATCGGGACCTTCACGGATATGGGATTTTCAATGATCGTGCTGTGGAAGGTACTGCTTCTGCACATCGCATTACCGGCGGTTTTGGCCTTTATTATCGACCGGATCATGCGCAAAATGGGCTTGATCAAAGACGGCGATTACAAACTGGATCTTTAGGGTCAACGTTTTTTGGGGAAACCGCAGAATTGTCTTGCTTTTTAAAGATTCATAGAATATAATGACATTGTGGTTATCCCCCTGATAACCTCATTAATCTCTAATCCCAATACCCCTTTTAACAAAAGAGACCATTAGGTCTCTTTTGTTTTGTGGTATACTTCTATCATGGAACACATTAAAGTCTCGTCAAAACACAAAGAATATACAAGCGTTTTCTGGCAGCAGTATTTCAAAAACCGTTCCGTAGGCGTCCTCGATATAGAGACTACAGGACTGTCCCGGGAGAGGTGCCATTTTATTCTGGGCGGGTTATACGACCCCCGGGAAAGTACGCTGCATCAGATCTTCGCAGATCATATTGAGGAGGAGGCCGAGGCGCTTGCCGCCTTCATGGAGCTGACCGAGCGGTTCGATGTCGTAGTGACTTATAACGGCAGGCATTTCGATCTGCCATTTCTCGCAGAGCGCATCCATAGGACAGGCCTCGGCAGGAGAGAGGGAGCGACTGTCCTTCCTTATAGCGGCTATGATCTGGACCTCTATCAGGTCGTGAACGGCCATTCCCCGATCCGCAGGCTTCTTCCCAATCTCAGGCAAAAGACCGTCGAAAGCTACATGGGCCTATGGACGGACCGCAGCGACGAGATCTCCGGGGCTGAGAGCGTGGAGCTATACATGCACTATATGCAGACGAAGGATCCCGAGGCGCGCCGGCAGATCCTGCTCCACAACAGCGACGATGTGCTGCAGCTGACCAGACTCATCCCGGTCATCGAGAAGAGCGACTTTCACAGGGCGATGCACCGCATGGGATTTCCGGCCGGTTCTCCGGAGCTTCGCTGGCAGGTACGGCAGATCCGTTTCCAGAAGGACCGGATCGGGGTCGAAGGGACCCAGGGGGGACGCCGGATCTCCTACCGGGGCTATCAGCTCGGGGAGTTTCCGATGCATACCCTCTTCGATGCAAAGGCTGGTTCGTTTCAGATGGAGATCCCGATCGTGCGGCAGGGGGGGATCGCCGCCGTGGATTTGAGAATCGCCGGTATAGATGAAAAGAAATTTGAAAAATACCCGGGATTTGGAAGTGGTTTCCTTGTGGTAGAGGACCGTGATGGAGTAAAATATAGAGAAGTGAATCTGATGGTTCAGGAAATCATAGCATTATTTGAGGAAACGATCAAATGGACTTAAAGCAAAATATCAAACAGGTAAAGACAAGCAGTTATGTCCTGGCGGCTTTGCCGGAGGAGGTCCGGAACAAGGCGCTGGACGCGGTAAATGAAGCACTGGTCTCCAGAGAGAAAGAGATCCTGGAGGCGAACGAAATGGATCTTGAACGGGCGGAGGCGGTGCAGCTTGCCGGGCCGCTGCTCAGCAGGCTCCGGTTCGACCGTAAGAAGATCCACGGCTGCATCGACGGGATCAATGATCTTATCGATATGGACGACCCGCTGTTCAGAGTACTTCTTGAGCGGGAGCTCGACACCGGGCTGGTCCTGACGAAGGAGACGTGTCCGATCGGAGTCATCGGTGTCATCTTCGAATCCAGACCGGATGCGCTCGTGCAGATCGCCAGCCTTTGCATCAAGAGCGGCAACGGCATCATCCTCAAAGGGGGCAGCGAGGCCAGAGCGACCAACCGGATCCTGTTTGACACCATCTATGAGGCTGCGGTAGGGGCAGGGCTGCCGGAAGGGTTTGCCCAGCTGATCGAAGACCGGGCAGGGATCGATGAACTGCTGCAGTGCCACGAGGATGTGGACCTGATCATCCCGCGCGGATCGAACAGCTTCGTCCGTTATATAATGGATAATACGAATATCCCGGTCATGGGACATGCGGACGGCATCTGTCATGTATATGTGGACGGGGCGGCGCTGATCGGCAAGGCCGTTCCGATCATCATCGACTCGAAGACCCAGTACCCTGCGGCTTGCAATGCGGCAGAGACCCTGCTGGTGCATAGCGCCATCGCGGACGTGCTCATTCCGGCGCTGGCAGATGCGGCGGGGGCGAAGATCGAGCTGCGCGGAGATGAACGCACCGTTCAGCTGATCGGATGCGAAACGGCTTCCGAAGAGGACTACAGCACGGAGTATCTGGACAACATCCTTTCGATCCGCATCGTCGAGTCCATCGATGAAGCGATCGAACATATCAACCGGTACGGATCCCATCATACGGACAGCATCGTGACAGAAGACGCGAATTCCGCGGCGAAGTTCATGGCACTCGTTGACTCGGCAGGAGTCTACCAGAACTGCTCCACCCGGTTCGCGGACGGATACCGGTATGGCTTCGGCGCCGAGGTAGGGATCAGCACCGGCAAGCTTCACGCGCGGGGGCCGGTCGGACTGGACGGGCTCGTGACCTACAAATACAAACTGGTTGGTGACGGACATATCGTAGCAGACTATGCGAGCGGGGCGTCACAGTTCAAGTTCAAAGATCTATAAAACAGAAATAATGGAGGAACGGAACATGAAAGCAGGGTTTATAGGAGTTGGAAATATGGGCGGCGCGATCCTGACCGGATACGCGGCATCACCACAGGGCAAAAAAGATCGGATCATGATCTATGACAAGAATCAGAAACTGTGTGAACAGCGGCTGAAGGAAGTCCCGCATGGTTCCATGACCAATGATCTGAAGGATCTCGTCAGGGGATCGGAAGTGATCGTTCTGGGTGTGAAGCCGCAGGTCATGGAGGAGGTCCTGGAGGAGATGGCGAAGTGCTATACCCCGGATAAGCTGGTGATCTCTATGGCGGCCGGCATCAATCTCGCGTTTCTCCGTAAATACCTCGGCCAGGACGCGAAACTCATCCGGATCATGCCGAATACACCGGCACAGGTCGGAGAGGGAATGATCGCGATGTGCCCGGGAGACGGGCTGAGCCTCAAGCAGCTGATGGATGCGGAGGTGATCCTGAAATCGGTCGGCAAAGTAGAAGAAGTTCCTGAGTCACTGCTTGACTGCGTGATCGGCGTCAGCGGCAGCAGCCCGGCGTATACATTTATGTATATCGAGGCACTGACACAGGCGGCGGTAAACAACGGGATGAACCTGCAGCAGGCAAGGACCTTCGCGGCGCAGTCGGTACTTGGAGCGGCAAAGCTGGTGATGGAGAGCGAGGAGAGCCTCGAACAGCTCCGCATCAACGTCTGCTCACCGGGAGGGACGACCATTGAGGCTGTGAAATGTCTGGAAGCCAACGGATTCATGGAAGATGTCCGGGAGGCGTTCCAGGCGGCGGTCGACCGTTCGAAGGAAATGACCAGGCAGAAGGGAGAATGATCTTATGATCTTTGAAGAAAAACGTGTGAACAGCCGCAGGATCTACGAGGGCGCCATACTCAACGTCCGTGTGGATACCGTGACGGCGAAAAAAGGGCATGCATATAGAGAAATCATCGAGCATAACGGGGCTGTCGCGGCGGTAGCGCTTACGGAGGATGACAAGGTCATCATGGTCCGTCAGTATCGCTATGCGTGTGACAGCGTTGTTCTGGAGCTGCCGGCCGGTAAGATCGATAAGGATGAGAAGGATCCGCAGGCGGCCATGAGCAGAGAGCTGAAGGAAGAAACCGGCTATTCCGCAGGCAGGGTGAAGTATCTTGGCTGCATCAATCCGAGCGTGGCTTATTCGGAAGAGGTGATCCATCTCTATCTGATGACCGGGCTCGTACCGGGCCTGCAGTCGCTGGATGATGATGAGGCTCTTGAGGTGGAACTGATCCCCTTCGATGAGGTGTACCGGATGGCGGCAGAAGGGGAACTGACCGATGCCAAGACCATTGCCGGAATATTTATGGCGAAGCATCAGAGGTAAACGTAATGTATACAGATGATTTTATAGAATATCTGAGAAAAGAAAAAAGAATGGCGAACAATTCCTGTGATGCCTACCGGAGAGATGTGTCGGAATTCGTTTCCTTCGAAGCTGCCCGGGGCATCACGGATGTGACACAGAGTTCGAGTACGGAGATGGTGGCCTGGCTGCATCAGCTAAAAGAAAAAGGCCGTTCCGCCTCTACGGTCAACCGCAAGGTCGCTTCCGTCCGGGCGTTTTACCGGTATTTGATGGAGAAGGGTTTCGTCTCTTCGGATCCGACTTCAGGGATCCGTTCCCCGAAGATCGAGCGAAAGGAGATCGAATACCTGACGATCCAAGAGATCGACCGCCTGCTCGAAAGTCCGGACGATTCCGTCCGGGGCGTCCGGGACAGGGCGATCCTGGAGGTGCTCTACGCGACCGGGATCCGGGTCAGCGAGCTGATCGACATGGATCTGGACAGCATCAATCTGCGGATGGGCTTCGTCACCTGCGACGGGGAAGGCAGCAGGGCCAGGATCATTCCGCTGGGACGGCCGGCCAGGGCGGCGCTTGAGAATTACATCTCGGACGCTCGTGTCCAGCTGGTTCGCGACCGGACGGATGAGCAGGCGCTGTTCGTCAACCAGTACGGACGCCGGATCACCCGGCAGGGTCTGTGGAAGATCCTGAAGGACTATGGGGAGAAGGCGCAGCTGGAACACAGCCTGACGCCGCACACGCTTCGGAATTCCTTCGCAGTCCATATGCTGCAGAACGGGGCAGACCTTAAATCTCTGCAGGAGCTCATGGGCCACGATGACATCACCGCCACACAGGTGTATTTATCCGCGACCAAGAGCCGGCTCAAGGATGTTTATGACAGGGCGCACCCCAGAGCTTAATGGAGTCGCCACCACGATCCGGAGGTGAGTGGATGGGACTCCTTATGCTTTAGCGGCCCGGGAAGACAAGTCCGGAGGACGCTGGCTGATCGGCGAGCCGCTTGTCGTATAGCGCAGCGAAATTTCTGCTTGCATTCGTCCAGCCTTTGCGATATAATCATCAAGTGTCTGCGAACGACACATATTTTAGGACGGGCGGTCCTCTGATCAGGCATGCACAGACTGCAGTAAGGCCGGTCACGAACGTTTCGAAGGGAAGGAGGAAAAACCATGGATGTATTGAACCAGATCACTCAGGAGTATATGAAATCTGACGTCCCTGCATTTAACATTGGAGATACCGTTAAGGTCCATGTTAAGATCAAAGAAGGAAACAGAGAGAGAATCCAGATCTTCGAAGGATTCGTACTCAAGAGACAGAACGGCGGCATCGGTGAGACATTCACCGTCAGACGTATCGCATCCGGCGTTGGCGTCGAGAAGACATTCCCGATCCATTCACCGCTGGTTGAGAAGATCGAAGTTGTCAGACGCGGTAAGGTCAGAAGAGCCAGACTGCACTACATGCGTCAGAGAACAGGTAAATCCGCTAAGATCAAAGTCAAGGAATAATCAGAAGGGACCTGAGGGTCCCTTTTCAATTTGCGCTTTGGTATGGTAAAATGCCGGAGGAGGTGAGACGATGGCACAGACGATAGGCAGCATCAACTGGTATCCGGGACACATGAAAAAGACCCGGGAGTTAATCCGGGACAATCTGAAGATGGTGGATGCCGTGGTGGAGGTCACGGATGCGCGGATCCCCATATCCAGCCGGAATCCTTTGATCGACGAGATCCTGGGGAAGAAGCCTCGGATCATCGCGCTCAATAAGAGCGATCTGGCGGACGGTGCGGCAAGCAAAGGCTGGGCCGAGCATTTTGAAGCCCAGGGCTTTAAGACCGTGATCATGAACGCGGAGCGCGGCGGCGGGATGAAGGAGCTGCTGCGGATCCTTGAGAGCATGGAAAAAGCCAAGAATGAGGGGAGCGCCGTGAAACGTCCCTACCGGCTGATGATCGTGGGTGTGCCAAACGTCGGGAAATCCTCGCTGATCAACCGGTTGACCGGACGCAGGTCCGCCAAGACCGGGGACAAGCCGGGTGTGACGAAAGGTAAGCAGTGGATCAAGCTGGCGAACGGCATGCAGCTTTTAGACACTCCCGGGATCCTCTGGCCGAAATTCGAGGACCCGAAGGTGGGGATGAACCTGGCTTTTTCCCCGGCGAGCACAACCTGAAGAACGCCCTGGCGGCCACGGCCATGGCCATGGCGGCGGGCATCCCCGCGCCGGTGATCCGCCAC
>JAFRLD010000123.1 GCA_017431395.1 Bacillota bacterium
GATTGCCAGCTGCTCTGTCATCTCTTCTGCAGTGATGATCAGCGGCGGGCAGATGACGAACATGTTCTCGTGGGAGTATGTCCAGAATCCATCTGCTACCAGCATGCCGATGATCTTCTTCATGATGCCTTCCGGATCCTTGCCGAACGGAACGATCGGCTCTCTGGTTTCCTTATCCTTGACCAGCTCGATCGCGGAGAACAGACCGATGTGTCTGACTTCGCCAACGCAGGCGTGCTTCTCAACGAAGCTGTCCAGAGTGTCTGCCAGAACCTTAGCCGGAGCCTTCATAGCCTCTTCGATGTTCAGGTCCTGATACTCCTTGATGGTAGCAACTGCAGCAGCGCAGCCCATCGGATGAGCGGAGTAGGTCAGGCCGCATCCCAGGGATGTGTCGTCGAAGAACTTAGCGATCGCCGGGCTGACAACAACACCGCCGAGAGGAACGTAACCGCAGGTAACGCCCTTAGCGAATGTGATCATATCCGGCTGATATCCGAAGTTCATGTAAGCGAATGCCTTACCGGAACGGAACCATCCAGCCATGACTTCGTCTGCGACCATTAGGATGTCATACTTGTCGCAGAGAGCTCTGACGCCCTGATACCACTTAACAGGAGCGATCAGGATACCGTTGGAACCAACGATGGACTCAAGCCAGATAGCAGCGATCTGATCCGGACCCTCATACAGGATCTGGTTCTCGAGCAGCTCGAGGTAGAAATCAGCTACATCATCTTCACTCTCAAACTTGCAAGCCTTAGGAGCTCTGTAAGCATAAGGGCCATCATACTTAACGTATCCCGGGCCACCCGGCTCGTTGAAGAAGTGTCTCGGCTCACCGGTCAGCATTCCAGCACCGGCGGAAGAACCGTGATAGCATCTGTACTGGGAGAAGATCTTCTGCTTGCCAGTGTACTGACGAGCGATCTTGATAGCGTTTTCGTTAGCTTCTGCACCAGCGTTGGTGAAGAATACCTTGGAGCCTTCCGGGAAACCGGAGATCTTGACGACTGCTTCTGCAGCATCAGCTCTGCAATCCATAGCGAACGCAGGTCCCATGAACGGGATCTTGTTAGCCTGCTCACAAATCGCGTCGATGATGGCCTTGTTGCCATGTCCCAGGTTGGAGTTGACCAGCTGAGAGGACATGTCTGCATACTTCTTGCCATCCTCATCCCAGAAGTAGATACCTTCTGCCTTGGTCACTACGATCGGCTTCAGTGCGCCCTGAGCGGACCAGGAGTGAATGTTATACTTTAAATCTTTATCTCTGATTGCTGACATTTTTAAATCTCCTTTGTAACTGCCTCATAAACTTGAGACTACATGATAGCGCAGGGGAGGGAGACCCTCCCCGCACTTTGGTGAATCTATACTGCCTTCTCGATTATGCGTCTACCTTAGCGATGACATCAGCATCGATGAAGTCTTCGACCTTTTCCGGCTTCCAGTTCGGAATAGCTTCGGAAACATAGGTGTAGTTCAGCAGATCCTTGTATGTAGCGTTGTGGGATACGCTGTTGCCGCCCCATGTTCCGCAACCCAGTGTCATGGAGACAGGGAATCCTGTGTTCCAACCACCGGAGTTGGTCAGGCACTGCGGCTGGTTAACAACGCACTTGGTGACAGGAGCAGCCATAGCCAGCTTCTCAACGTCAGCAGGATCGTTGGTGTGGATACCACAGCTGTGGCCCTTGCCCTGATAGTCGAGGCAGAGGTTCATAACACGGATCGCATCGTCCAGATCCTTGACCTTCTGTACGCCGGATACCGGTGACAGCTTCTCGCCTGCGAACGGGTGATCCAGGCCAGCGCCTTCTTCCATAGCCATCAGGACTGTGGTGCCTGCCGGTACTTCGATGTCAGCCAGAGCAGCGATCTTCTCAGCGTTCTGAGCAACGATAGCTCTGTTCAGTACGTGATCGTTCGGTGTGTTCGGCCACATTGTCTTCTGCAGCTTGGCCTTCTCTTCGTCATTGCACATGTAAGCGCCGTGAGCTTCCATTTCCTTTACGAACTCATCGAAGCAGTCTTCGAATACCAGGATGTTGTTCTCTGTGGAGCAGGAAGTAGCGTTATCATACTTCTTGGATCTTACGATCATGTCAGCAACGTCAGCCATCGGGGTCTTGCCTGTAACGATGGATACGCAGTTACCAACGCCAACGCCGATCGCCGGTGTACCGGAAGAGTAAGCTGTCTCTACCAGTGCTTCGCCGCCGGTTGCCAGGATGAAGTCGCACTGCTTCATCAGTTCCTGAGAAGTTTCCAGATTTACGTGCTCAGCATCACATGTCTGTACCAGATCTTCCGGATATCCCAGTTTCTTCAGTGTAGCTCTGATCTCGTCAACGATAACGACGTTCAGCTTCTTGCACTTCGGATGCGGTGCGAGGATGATCGCGTTTCTTGTCTTCAGAGCCATATTGGATTTAACGATCGGGGTAGCTTCGCCGTTGGTTACAGGCATGATTCCTGCAACAACGCCCATTGGCTTAGCATAAGCTGTGATGCCCTTGCCGCCGGATGGAGCATCGTCGACCTTGCCGACCGACTTCTTGTCTTTCATCATGAGGTAGGAACCCCAGACCTTACCATAGATCTTGCCGACCTTGTCTTCCGGAATACCCATGCCGGATTCCTCGACCAGCATTTCTGCGAACATCTTAGCCTTTTCCGGCTTTGTCAGGTTGTAGGTCACTGCAGCGGTGATCAGATCAACGTCTTCCTGAGTGAAATTCTCAGCGATCGCCTGAGCAGCCTTTGCTTTCTTGACCAGTCCTGCGATGTAAACTGCTGCTTCTTCTCTACGAGCAGCTCTTTCTTCTGGTGTAGATGCCATTTTCTAAGTCCTCCTTAAATATAACTTTTAGAAATAGTGTGAACGTTTTTGCGGCCTTCGGGGATATCCCCTCTTGACCCGCCTATACATAAAGCAACGTTTGTGCCAAAGTGCCAAAACTCCGGATCTAAGAACCTAAAAAATAGTTAAAAAAATTCCAAACCTCGTGCAAAGGCTGGAATTTCAACGTTTTCATGGCTGGTAGAAGAGAGGCAAAAGCTGGTCTGCCCAGAAGATGGAAGCTGTCTGAGAAGTCGTTTTAAGAGGCCTGTTTTCGCTGCTTGATTCATATATGAATCACCCTTTGGGAAGCTGCGAAAAGGGGGAAACGAAAACGTGAGAAATCAGCGGTTCAACCCTGCTGATGCCAGGGTGATACAAAAATGAATCGGTGATACAAAAATGAATCACCGATGGATGGGTCACTTATGGAGGCCGTGCTTCTGGAGTTTCCGGACAACGGTCGGTTGGCTGATATGCAGGACGCGCGCGATCGCGCGGGTGGAGCCATAGCGTTCCAGCGCCTGCCGGAGGATCTCCATCTCCGCTTTCTCAAGAGCTGCGGAGAGGGAGGTGCCGGTTGCAGGACCCGCATTATCTTCTGCCGCCTGCTTGATAAAGATGAAGATGTCATCTTCCGTGATGAAGTCGGAGGAAGAGGTGATGATCAGACGCTCTACGATATTCTGGAGTTCCCGGATGTTGCCGGGCCACGGATATCGCAGCAGGATCTCCATGGCACCTGCGCTGATGGATTTGTGCTCGCCCAGCTTTTGGTTGTATTTTGCCAGGTTCATCCGGATCAGAGGGGTGATATCCTCCGTGCGCTCCCGCAGGGGCGGGACTTCGATGGGAACGACGTTCAGACGATAGTAGAGGTCTTCTCTGAATTTTCCTTCCTGTACCAGGTCTGCCAGGTTCCGGTTGGTGGCGGAGATGATACGGACGTCGATCGGGATCGGCTCGACCGCACCGACGGGCGTGATCTGCCGTTCCTGAATGACCTGCAGCAATTTGACCTGCAGGTTGACAGGAAGCTCTGAGATCTCATCCAGAAAGATCGTTCCGTTCTGGGCAGCCTCGAAATATCCGCGTTTGCCCCCGGAACGGGACCCGGTGAAAGCGCCGGCGACATAGCCGAACAGTTCCGATTCGATCAGGGTATCAGGGATCGCGCCGCAGTTGACTGTGACGAAAGGCTGCTCCCATCTGGGACCGTGTTCATGCAGCGTCCTGGCCAGAAGACCTTTGCCTACGCCCGACTCCCCGGTGATCAGTACCGTTGTATTGACGGCTGCCAGCCGCCTTGCCAGAGTGATCACATTTTTCATCGTTTCACTGAAGGCCACGATCTCATGCTCCCCAAGTTCAGGGGTCTCTGATTCAGAGATCCCGGCTACATCCAGATCCGGGACATCCACCAGAGAGGCATGGTTCTTAGGATTGCCCCGGGTGATCCTGGTAATGTCACGCGAAGTCGTGATGACGAGCTGCAACGCTCCGTTTTCATCATAGATCGGGGTACCGGTCGTCAGAAGACGTACGCCCAGACGGTTCTCATGGATGATCGTCTGCTCCCGTTCCTCCTGCAGTACCCGTTTCGTGACGGAAGGAGAAAAGATCCCCGCGCGCTCCAGTTCATCCACGGTCTTGCCCTGGATCTCCTCCATTTCGATGTCGTAGAGTTCCTCGCAGGTGGTGTTGCACCAGAGACAGATTCCTTCATTATTATCTATGAAGACAGCATCGGTGATCGTTTCCAGGATCGGAAGGACCTCTTTCAGACGGATATGTAGTTGCTCTATGGATCTAAGCATACGTCATCTCCTGCAGTGATTCATTATTGTATCTCTATCTATGGTAACAGTTTATTTGTTTCGGGGGAAAAAAGCAAGCGCTGCGTGCGGGAAACCACAGGTCCATTGCTGCCAGATCTGAACGGCTGTTACGATATCATAACAAAGAAAAAAGAGGAATTCGATACAATCAAACGATACAGAAGAGGGCAGGAGCAAGGAGTATCTTCATATGTGTCAGCGTATCGTTCAGGATCAGAATATAGGAGGAAATCTGAGATTTCTAAGACTGCAGTCGGAACTCACGCAGGAGCAGGTCGCACAGAAACTGCAGCTGATGGGGCTGCCAGTGACCCGTGAGATCTATGCGCAGATGGAAATGGGAACGCATCATATTCCGATCACCGTTCTGCAGGGTCTCAGGAAGATCTTCAAGGCAGACTGGGATGAGATGCTGAAGCTTGCCCAGCCGCTCGATTGGGACTGACCGGAAAGAAGTCCAGCCTTTGTGAAAAAAAGACTTGCAATGACAGCCGCGGTATGGTAATGTACTTGAGGTAGAAAGAAGAAGTTATCCGCTTCTCACCTTAGGGGCCGCGAGCGTCTGGGTCAATATCGAACGATTCCCTTGAACGGGTTTGTTTTGAGCAGCGGATACTTTGTGTCCGCTGTTTGTTTTTTCAGGAGGTACAGAACAATTAGCAAGGAAGCTTTTATCAACGAAGAAATTCGTGGCAAGGAGCTGCGTGTCATCGATACGGATGGGACCCAGCTTGGGATCATGAGCCGCCAGGAAGCGCTGGATCTGTCGGAACAGAAGAAACTGGATCTCGTCTGCATCGCACCGAAGGCCAATCCGCCAGTCTGCAAGATTCTCGACTATGGCAAGTACAAGTACGAGATGAGCAAGCGTGAGAAGGAAGCCCGGAAGAAGCAGAAGACCATGCAGGTCAAGGAGATCAGGCTGTCTACTTTTATCGAAGATCACGACATCATGGTGAAGGCGAAGACCGCATCGAAATTCCTGCAGGATGGAGATAAGCTCAAGGTAAGTCTCCGTTTCAGAGGAAGAGAGCGGGATTACGTCTCCAGAGGCATGGAGGTCATGGATAAATTCGCAGAAGCTGTCGCTGATGTAGGAACGGTCGATCGGAAACCTAAATTCGAAGGCCGCAGCCTGACAATGACACTTTCGCCAAAAAAAGATAAATAATTGATATAACCATAGGAGGAGCGACATGGCAAAAAACAAAATGAAGTCTCACAGAGGCGCATGCAAACGATTCAAAGTGACAGGTTCAGGAAAGGTTAAGAGAAATAAGGCATATAAGAGTCATATCCTTACGAAGAAGAGCCAGAAGAGAAAAAGAGGCCTGAGAAAGGCGACCACTTTGACAAGTGCAGATCTGGGCAGAATCAAGGAAGTACTGAGCAAGTAAGGAGGAGATAAAATGGCAAGAGTTAAGAAAGGTGTCAACGCACACAAAAGACATAAAAAAGTTCTGAAGATGGCTAAGGGCTTCTACGGGTCAAAGAGCACGACCTACAGAGCCGCTAAGCCGGCGACGATGAGAGCACTGCGCTCCGCATATGTCGGCCGTAAGAATAAGAAGAGAGAATACCGCAAGCTCTGGATCGCCAGAATCAATGCAGCGGCCAGAATGAACGGCATGTCCTACAGCAGACTGATCAATGGTCTGAAGAAATCCAACATCGATATCAACCGCAAGATGCTGTCCGAGATCGCGATCAACGACCCGGCAGGCTTCTCCAAGCTGTGCGAAACAGCGAAAGCAGCACTGTAAACAACAGTCATCATTTATATATCTTTATGCAGAGACTCCGGAACTTTTCCGGAGTTTCATGCTATAATACTACCGTTATGGGTGTGAAGAAGCGAATCACAATCGGAATACTGGCACACGTGGATGCGGGCAAGACGACCCTGTCGGAAGCGCTGCTCACGGCTTCAGGAACGATCGCGAAAGCGGGCCGGGTCGACAGCGGAAGCTCTTTCCTGGATACAGACGAGCAGGAACGGAGCCGCGGGATCACGATCTTCGCGGGGCAGGCCAGGCTGCAGGCGGGCGAAACGGAGCTGACGCTGGTGGATGCTCCGGGGCATGTCGATTTCAGCGCGGAGATGGAGAGGACCCTGTCGGTCCTGGATTATGCCGTCATGGTCGTCTGCGGGCGGCAGCTCGTCCAGAGTCATACGGTCACGATCTGGAAGTTGCTGCAGCGTGCGGGTATCCCGGTGTTCGTTTTTGTCAACAAGATGGACCTTGAGGGGACGGACCCCGGGAAGGCCATGGAGGCACTCAGGGCGTATTTGGATGACGGATGCGTGAAGTTTTGCGCCTGGCCGGAAGGACAGAAAGGATCCGCTCCGGATGCAGAGGAACTGGCCATGCGGGATGAGAGGCTGCTGGATACCTTCCTGGCAGAGGAGGAGCTTCCCCGGCAGGAGATCGTCCGGGCGATCGCCCAGAGAAAGATCTTCCCGGTCTGGTTCGGATCTGCTTTAAAGCAGCAAGGCGTCCGGGAACTTCTAAGCGGTCTGGATCTCTATACGAGGCAGCCGCCTGCCGGAAACGATTTTTCGGCCAGGGTCTTCCGGATCACACGCGACCGGAAGGGGACGCGCCTCACACATATGAAGGTCCTGGGCGGCAAGCTGTCCGTAAGGGATCAGATCCGGACATCTCGTACGGAGGATGCCGGCGAGAAGATCCATCAGATCCGGATCCTGTCAGGAGAGCGTTATGAGACGGTATCTCAGGCGGACCCGGGCCAGCTGGTGGCAGTGACTGGTCTGGAGCATACATCCGCGGGGCAGGGGCTTGGAACGCTCCTTGGGGAGAATGAACAGGCGAAGCTGCAGCCGGTGCTGGTCTACCGGATGCTTCTTCCGGAAGGGACCAATGTTCCTCAGGTCCTGCAGCAGATGCGGCAGCTGGAGGAGGAGGATCCACAGCTGCACGTGCGGTGGAACGAACAGCTGCAGGAGATCCAGGTGCGCCTGATGGGGGAGATCCAGCTTGAGATCCTCCAGTACATGATCCGGGAACGGTTTGCCCTCGAGGTTTCCTTCGATGAAGGAAGGATAGAATACCGGGAGACCATTAGGGAGCCGGTCCGGGGGGCGGGTCATTTCGAACCGCTGCGGCATTACGCGGAAGTGCACCTTCTGCTGGAGCCGCTGCCGAAGGGAAGCGGCCTTGTGTTCGATTCCTCCTGCAGCACGGATGTCTTGGACACGAACTGGCAGAGGCTCATCATGACCCATCTGGCGGAGAGGGAGCATCCCGGAGTGCTCGTGGGAGCACCGATCACGGATATAAAGATCACCATCGAGGGTGGCAGAGCCCATCTGAAGCATACCGAAGGCGGCGATTTCCGCCAGGCGACCTACAGGGCGATCCGGCAGGCACTTCGCAAGTCGGAACCGGTGCTTCTGGAGCCATGGTATGAATTCACGCTGGAACTTCCGGCCCAGCAGGTCGGCAGGGCGATGGCGGATATCCAGAGGATGGGCGGAAGCTTCCGGACGGAGGACGCACCTGCTGCCGGGGCAGACGGAGATACGCTGACCCTTCGGGGAAGGGCTCCGGTGCAGCAGATGCGGGGATACGCGGCCGAAGTCGCCTCGTATACCAAAGGCTATGGCTATTTCTCCTGTGCGTTCAGCGGGTACTCCCCCTGCCAGGATCAGGAGGAGATCGTCCTGGCGTCCGGATATGATCCGGACCGGGACATCGAGAATCCTGCGGATTCGGTCTTTTGCTCCCACGGGGCAGGCCGGACGATCCCCTGGTATGAGGCGGACGAAATGATGCATGTGGCGATCGGGGCGCAGCGGGAGCACGAGGAGACTCTGGAGCATGCGCCTGCAGGTGGGAGCACGGCTGCGGCGAATGATAAAGAGCTGGACCGGATCTTCGAGCGGACATATGGTAAGAAGCAGGAGAAACAGATCCGAAGGCCGGCCCGCACGATCGAGGCGAAGCCGAAGCCGTATCGGCCGGGGAAACCTGCCCAGGTCCTTCCGGAATATCTTCTCGTAGATGGATATAACATCATATTCGCATGGGAGGAACTCAGGGAGCTTTCGAAGATCAGCATCGATGCCGCCAGGGAGGCGCTGATCGATATCCTGGCCAATTACCAGGGATTCCGGAAGTGCGAGGTGATCGCGGTCTTTGATGCGTATAAGGTCAAAGGCGGGACCGAGCATACGGAGAAGCACGGCGGCCTGACCGTCGTGTTCACAGCGGAGGCGGAGACAGCGGATACTTATATCGAGAGAGCGGCATATAAGATGAAGGGAAAATACCAGGTCCGTGTCGCTACATCTGACCGGCTCGAGCAGGTGATCATTCTCGGCAACGACGCGTTCCGGGTCTCGGCGTCTGAGTTTCAGGCGGAGGTCGCCCAGATCAACGACCAGATCCATGAGATCCTGGAGGCGCACCGCAGGCAGAGCAGCAGGGAGAACAAAAACAGGATCGTCCTGCCTTTGCACACAGAATGAACATAATTGGGTGTTACTATTGGGACAAAGTTTGTAATTAGTATTAGGAGACAGATAACTATGAAGCGAAGAACGATCATTGCGCTGGCAGCCTCGATCATGGGAATGATCCTCTGTATGGGACTCACAGGATGCGGCGGCGAGAAGGAACTGTACGATGGACTGAATCTGGATGACTACCTGACGGTCGGAGAATACAAGGGCCTGGAGGTTGACGCTTACAAGATCAAGGTCAGTGAGCAGGAGATCCAGGACAAGGTCGAAGCTGCGCTGAAGGAGAAGCAGGAAAACAAGAAGCTGGGGAAGAAGCAGGAACTCAAAAAAGGCGATACGGCGAACATCGATTACTCCGGCAAGGTTGACGGGAAGCCATTCGACGGAGGAGACAGTGAAGGGTTCGACCTGGAGCTCGGAAGCGGGAGTTTTATCGAGGGCTTTGAAGATCAGCTGATCGGACATAAGGTCGGGGATACCGTCGAGGTGAAGGTCCACTTCCCAGACGACTATCAGGGAGAGAAGGTCGCCGGCAAGGATGCGGTATTTACCGTCAAGATCAATTCCGCGACCAGACCGAAAGTTCCGAAGTATACGGTGGATTTCGTCAAGGAGAATACGGATTTCGATACGAAGGAAGCTTATGAGGAGTCCCTGAAGAAGGAAATCTATAAGGAGAAGGAAGAACAGGCCAAGAATGAGCAGAAGACCAGCCTTTGGTCCGATGTGCTGGAAGCAACGGAAGTGAAGAAGTATCCGGAGGATGTGCTGGCGGCTTATGAGGAAGTCTTTGACGCCCAGATCGATACGATGGCAGAGCAGGCCGGCATGACCCGCAGCGAAGCTTTGAAGCAGATGTACGGGACCGATGATGAGGCTAAGATCAAGTCGATCATCGAGGACAGCACGAAGACCCTGATCAAGCAGGAGATGCTGACCGAATACATCGCGGAGAAGGAAGGCCTGACCTATACGGATGAGGAAAAAGAAAAGACCATTGCCGAAGTCGAGGGGCAGGGTTATGATGACGAAACGGTAAAGCAGTATACCGGCAGGACCATGGAACAGTATGCGCACATCCGTCTGCTTTATGAAAAAGTGCAGGATTTCATACTTGACAACGCGAAAGTAAAAAAATAACAGCAAATTAGAAACAAATCTGCTCTTGTATACAATATTTATGAGACATTTTTGTTGTATGCGGTTCGGCGGTATGTTAGTATGGCTTTGTAAGTTTATACGAATCATACCGCTTTTTACGTGGTATGAGAATATGAACTACGATTCTCTGGAGAGTCTCTACGGAGCGCCGAAGGTGTACGCTGTGAGCCGGCTTTGACTGGCAGGGCCCATGGTAATCTCTCAGGCAAAAGGACAGAGTGAGTAGTACCGAGATACCTCCCATACTCTCTGGAGAAAGTCGTTAATAGGAATATTATCGGCTTTTTCATTTTCATTATTCTTTATTATTCATTTTTTATGAGGAGGGTTGATCCAAAATGATCACACAATTCTTAGACGCAGTTGATTCGTTCGTATGGGGTGTGCCTCTTCTGGTCCTCATTATGGGAACGGGCATCATACTGACGGTCAGACTGAAGGGTATGCAGTTTGTCAAACTGGGCCGAGCACTGAAGTACATGGTGCGTAATGAAGCGGATGGTACCGGAGAGGTAACCTCCTTCGGAGCTCTGTGTACGGCGCTTTCGGCGACCATCGGTACAGGAAACATCGTCGGTGTAGCGACCGCTGTCATCGTCGGAGGACCTGGAGCGCTGTTCTGGATGTTCATCGCAGCATGCATCGGTATGGCGACCAAGTTCTCAGAAGGTGTACTGGCCGTCATCTACAGACAGAAGAACCCTGCCGGCGGATACCTTGGTGGTCCGTTCTACTACATCGAGAACGGCATCAAGGACAGATATGGCTGGAATGCGAGATGGCTCGGTAAGCTGTTCGCCCTCTTCGGCTGCATCGCCGGAGCGTTCGGTATCGGTACCATCACACAGATCAACGGTATCGCATCCGCAGCTGAGACGTTCTTCCAGACTCCGACACTGTTCACGATCGGTGCGGACAAGGAGATCACCGCAGTAACTATCGCTGTAGCGATCATCGTCACTTTCTTCGCTGCTCTGGTCATCATCGGCGGCATCAAGAGAATCGCGTCCGTTACATCCGTTATCGTTCCGTTCATGGCCATCGCCTATGTCCTGATTTCCCTGATCATCATCTTTAAGAATATCAGTGAGATCCCATCGGCGATCGCGGATATCGTCACCATGGCGTTCGGCGCTAAGGCGGTAGCAGGCGGTGCGTTCGGAGCCTTCTATCTGGCGATCACGAAGGGTGTTGCCAGAGGCGTATTCTCCAACGAAGCAGGTCTGGGTTCCGCGCCTATCGCGGCAGCAGCAGCGCAGACAAATGAGCCGGTAAGACAAGGTCTGGTCTCCATGACCGGTACTTTCATCGACACCATCTGCATCTGCATGATGACAGGACTCGTCATCATGACCTCCGGAGCATATGATTACGCTCTGGCTGAGGGACATGAAGGCGCGCAGGTCACCATCGATGCATTCTCCATGGGTCTGCTCGGACCGACCGCAGGAGCATTCGTCGTCATGTGCGCACTGGCATTCTTCGCGTTCACGACCATCCTCGGATGGGACTACTACGCAGAGAGATGCTGCGAATACCTCTTTAACGGAAACATGGCCGCTGTACAGGTCTACAGATGGCTGTATGTATTCGCCGTATTCATCGGACCGTTCCTGACCCTGAGCCAGGTATGGACCGTAGCGGACATCTTCAACGCTCTGATGGCTGCACCGAACCTGATCGGTCTGCTACTGCTCAACGGTGTTGTTGCGAGAGCGGTTGACGATTACTTCAAGAGACTGTCGACCGGCGAGTACAAGGACGGATATCCGAAACTGCCTCTGGGCTGCAAAGCTAAATAAGGAGAAACAGGCGGAACGGCATCAAAATGAGATAATAAAGAAGAGAGCGGTACATCGAGATGTACGGCTCTCTTTTTAGTGTGATTTTTTTATGCGATTTATTTTGACGGAACAGATCCGGCTTATTTGCCAACGATCTCCAGGACACGCTGCACGACCTGGTCTATGTCCAGGCCGGTGGTGTCAAGCTCGATGGCGTCATCCGCCTTGCGGAGCGGGTTAAGCTCTCTGGTCATATCATTGTGATCCCGCTGGCGGATGTCTTCGAGAACGGCTTCATAGCTCTGTTCTTCGCCTTTTTGCTGCAGCTCCAGGAACCGGCGGTGGGCACGCTCCTCGGCGGAAGCGGTCAGATAGATCTTGTATTCTGCATCCTTCAGGACGTTAGTGCCGATGTCACGGCCGTCCATGATCACGCTCTTTCGCTCGCCCATGCCCCGCTGGAGTTGGACCAGCTTCTCACGGACCGCCGGGATCTGGGAACAGACGGAAGCCATCATGGACATCTCCGGGGTGCGGATCTCTTCATTGACGCAAGTCTCATCCAAAAAGATATCGCCCTGCCGGAAATCGATCTGTGTCCGTTCCAGCATATCGTTTACGGCTGCTTCATCCTTCGGGTCGATGCCCTCGGAACTTATTTTATATCCGATCGCCCGGTACATGGCACCAGTGTCGATGTAATCGATGCCAAGTTTTTTCGCAACAGCCTTGGCGATCGTGCTCTTGCCGGCCCCACTGGGTCCGTCGATCGCGATTCTGTAGATCTCTGTCATATTGATTCTCCTGATCGGTCCCTGTTACTGTTCTCTCTTGCTGGTCAGAAGCCTCTCCACTTCCTGAACGAAGGTGTTAATGTCTGTGAACTGACGATAGACCGATGCGAATCTGACATAGGCTACTTCATCCAGATCACGGAGCCGCTCCATGACAAGTTCGCCTATGAAAGAACTCTGGACTTCCTTCTCCATCATATTATTCAGTCCGCGCTCGATGTCATTGACGATCCTCTCGATCTCATCGACGCTGACCGGTCGTTTCTCACAGGCCCGGATGATTCCGTTCATCAGTTTGTTCCGGTCGAAAGCCTGTCTGCTCCCATCCTTCTTGACCACCATGAGGATCATTTCCTCGACTTTCTCATAAGTGGTGAACCGGCGGCCGCAGGCCTCGCATTCGCGTCTTCTCCGAATTGCTTTGCCATCTTCCGTATGTCTGGAATCTATGACCTTGCTGTCTTCGTTTTCACAATATGGACACTTCATTGTTCTTCCCTCCCGAAACTTATTGTACTATATCTTGTGGTTTTTGCCAAGTATACATTGGGGGCAGTAGCCAGGGTTGCACTATATGGAAATAAATGGTATTATCGTAAAAAGGGGAAAGAGAAGGAAGGGATCGGAGGAGAATATGAGACTGAAAGAACTGCCGGTCTGGGAGAAGCCCAGGGAAAAAATGCTGCGCGAAGGAGTTTCAAAACTCAGCAATGCGGAGATACTTGCCATCCTCCTGCGGACCGGATCGGACACGAGGTCCGCCATGGATCTGGCAGGTGAGATCCTGTCGATGGACAGTACCGGCATCCGTTTCCTGACGGAGGCAAGCCCGGAGGAACTCCGGCGTATCGATGGGATGGGGGATGCCAAGATCTGCAGCCTTCTGGCAGCGGTCGAGCTCGGAAAACGGATCGCATCGTCTGGCAAAGGCAGGCGCGGCATGGCCACGAATTCCGATGAGGTCGCAAGGCTGTATATGGAACGCCTGCGCTATCACAGAAAAGAACACTTCCTGTGCCTTCTGATCAATAGTATAGGGGAGATCATCGAGGAGAAGGAGATCTCCGTGGGGGATATCTGCTCGGCTATAGCCAATCCCAGAGAGGTCTTCACGGACGCGATCCGGCGAAGTGCCGGCTGTGTGCTTCTGATGCACAACCATCCGAGCGGAGATCCGACGCCCAGTAACGAGGATCTTCAGACGACCCGCAGGCTCTGTGAAGCCGGAATGATCCTTGGGATCCCGGTACTTGACCACATCATCATCGGGGATGGGAGTTTCGTGAGCCTGAAAAAAGAAGGGATGCTGTGAGGCGTCTGCGCGGCAGGCTTTTTTGAAAGATTGCGGCTTCAAGACCGATTTCTCTTGACGTAAACCATTTTTTTCGGCAAAATGGATAGGTACGATATTTCTGCGGTAATCAATATTTCGATCGGGGTCTAATGGAGAAGGTCTTTTTAGTTGCATCGGGCAAAGGCGGGACCGGCAAAACTATGTTTGCCGTCAATTTTGGTGCGCTTTTAGCCAGATGCGGCAAGCGTGTCGCCCTGATCGATATGGACCTCGGAATGCGGAATATGGATCTTTATCTCGGGATGGAGAACCGGGTCGTTTTTAACATCATGGATGTGATGTCCGGGATCTGCCGGCTGAACAAGGCCATGCAGAAGGTGAAGGGATTCGATTCCCTGTATTTCATGGCTGCATCCCCGAGGAAGGATGACAGGAAACTCACCCCGCAGCACATGGAGTCGCTCTGTGAGATCCTGCAGAAGTATTTTGATTTCGTCATCCTTGATTGCGGTGCCGGGATCGGAGATGCTCTGGAAGCGTCTATGGGAGCGGCGCAGTGTGCGATCATAGTCACGGAACCGGAGACAGCATCTCTTAGGGACGCAGATACACTGATTAGTTATCTGTCTGACCACGGGCTCAGGAATTCCTATCTGGTCGTCAACAAGATCGATCTGGATCTGATGAAAGCAGGTATCCTTCCGGACGCAGGCTCCATCATCAACGGGACCGGTACCCCGGTGGTCGGCATGATCCAGATGGATAAAGATATCCGTATCTCGACCGGGAAGGGGATCCCTGTCGTATGCCAGACAGGGAGCTATATTGAGGAGAATTTCCGGCAGATCGCCGGCCGGATCCTCACCGATCAGCCTATGACGGCGATGTATGGAGAGGACCAGTAATAATATGAAAATAAGCATCTGGTGACAGATGAGGACAGGATCCTGCGGGACCCTGTTTTTTTGTTCTGATGGGCCTAAACCGTCGGTTGAAAAAAAGAAAGGGACTCGTTGACTTGCATTGCAAAAAAGAATATAATAACCACGTATGTTTTTAACTTTTTATATATATTACTTTCACAGTAATACTCTTGATATTTTGAGCGAAAATATCAAATGCAAATAGAGTTGGAACTTGACAACTTAATAGAATCAGAAGGAGGAGAACCGAATGACGACAATACTCTCGATCATTATCGGAGTGGTTGCGCTTGCCATTGGAATATTGGTTGGATATATATTGCGAAAATCCATCGGTGAAAAGACGATCGGAAATGCCGAGACAAAGGCCAGGAACATGATCCTGGACGCCGAGAATAGAGCGGAAACCATTAGAAAAGAACTGGTCCTTGAGGCCAAGGAGGAGGCACACAGACAGAGAAATGAAGCGGAGAAAGAGATCCGCGAACGCAGAAACGAAATACAGAAATCTGAGAGAAGACTGATCCAGAAGGAAGAGTCTATCGACAGAAAGCTTGAAAATATTGAGAAAAAAGAAGAAAACATTACAAACAAAGAGAAGAATATCACCCGCAGGCAGCAGGAAATGGACCGCGTGCTGAAGCAGCAGCTGGAGGAGCTTGAGAAGATCTCCGGCTATACGATCGATCAGGCGAGAGAGATCATTCTCGAGAAGGTCGAGAAGGAAGCCAGAAGCGATGCGGCGATGCTGTACAAAGAAATCGAAAACAAGGCGAAAGAGGACGCAGACAAGAAGGCTAAGGAGATCATCACCGGTGCCATCCAGCGCTGCGCTGCCGACCATGTGGCAGAATCCACCGTATCGGTCGTGCCTCTGCCAAGCGATGAGATGAAGGGCCGGATCATCGGCCGTGAGGGAAGGAATATCCGGGCGATCGAGAATGCGACCGGCATTGACCTGATCATCGATGATACTCCGGAAGCGGTCATCCTGTCCGGATTCGACCCGGTCAGAAGAGAGATCGCGAGACTGGCGCTTGAGAAGCTGATCGTTGATGGAAGGATCCATCCGGCAAGGATCGAGGAAATGGTCCACAAATCCGAGCGGGAGGTCAACGCCATCATCAAGGAGGAGGGCGAACAGGCCACCTTCGAGGTGGGGATCCACAACCTCCATCCGGAACTGGTCAAGCTGCTTGGCCGCCTGAAATACAGAACGTCCTACGGGCAGAACGTGCTGAAGCACTCCGTCGAGGTCGCTTTGCTGGCGGGCCTGATGGCAGGAGAGTTAGGCCTGGATGTAACGCTGGCGAAGCGTGCGGGATTACTGCATGATATCGGCAAGGCCCTTGACCATGAGCGGGAAGGCACACATGTCGATATCGGTATGGAAGTCCTGAAGAAGTACAAGGAATCCGACGCCGTGATCAACGGCATGGCTGCGCACCACGGGGATTATGAGCCGAAGTCCATCGAGGCAGTACTCATCGCGGCGGCAGATGCTCTGTCAGCAGCGAGACCCGGAGCCAGACGGGAGACCCTCGAATCCTATATCAAACGTCTGCAGAAACTGGAGGAGATCGCCAACACGACCGCTGGAGTCGAGACCTCCTACGCGATCCAGGCAGGCAGAGAGATCCGGATCATCGCCAAGCCGGATGAGGTGGGCGATGAAGCGATCGCACTGCTCGCCAGGGATATTTCGAAGAAGATCGAATCTGAACTGGAATATCCGGGACAGATCAAGGTCAATGTCGTCCGGGAGACCAGAGCGATCGACTATGCGAAATAATGCGGCAGGCGCAGCATGAACAAACGTATATGAGAACAGCAAAAACCGTTACGCTACGCGAGCGGTTTTTCTGACAGATAAAGAAAAAAATGATCTACTTAGACAACAGCGCAACAACGAAACAGCATCCGTCAGTGACCCGGCGGATGATCACCTGTATGGAGGAGAATTACGGCAATCCGTCTTCCCTGCACCGCATGGGGCTGGAGGCCGAGAAAGCCGTGAAACAGGCCCGCAGGGAGCTGAGCGATGCGGCCGGGATGCCCGGCATGCAGGTCTGCTTTACTTCCGGAGGGACGGAGTCGGACAATATGGCGATCTTCGGAGCCGCTAAAGCCGGACGCCGCCAGGGCCGGAGGATCGTGACTACAGCCGTCGAACATCCCGCTGTGCTGGAATGCTGCCAGATGCTTTCCGGCGAGGGCTTTGACATCGTCCGTATCGGTGTTGACCGTCAGGGAAGACTGGATCTCGCTCAGGCGGAGGAGGCCATCGACGGGGATACGATCCTGGTCACCATGATGCAGGTGAATAATGAAGTGGGAACGATCTTTCCGGTGGATGAGATCGCCCGGATCATCCGGGAGAAAAATGCCCCGGCATTGCTCCATTGCGATGCGGTGCAGAGCTTTGGCAAGATCCCGCTCCCGGCACATGCGGACCTGATCGCAGTGAGCGGTCACAAGATCCACGGGCCGAAAGGAAGCGGAGCGCTGCTGATCCGCAAGGGCCTGCATCTTCCGGCATTCATCCGGGGAGGCGGCCAGGAAAGCGGGCTCAGATCCGGGACAGAGAATGTTCCTGCGATCGCGGGGCTCGGCGAGGCGGCCAGCCTTTGCGCCAAAGACCGGGAGCAGCGGATGAAGAAGGTCTCCCAGATGCGAAACCTTCTGATGAAGGGGCTTCTGGAGGAAGTGGAGGAGGTACGCATAAACAGCCCGGAGGAGACCGGGGAGGAGGCAGGAACCTGCTGCGGCAGCCTGCTCAGCGTGAGCTTCCTGGGAACCCGCGGTGAGGTGATCCTGCACACGCTGGAGCAGGACGGGATCTGTGTATCGACCGGATCGGCCTGTTCCTCAAATAAGAAGGGAAGAAGCCATGTGCTGCAGGCGATGGGAGCAAGCGATCGGGAGATCGAAGGGACCATCAGGTTCAGCCTGAGCCAGTACAATACAGAGGATGAGATCATCGAAACGATCGAGCGGACAGCGGAAGCCGTCAAACGTTTTCGAAGACTCGGTTCATTCCGCTAGACGGAGGGGAGCAGGACAGATCTATGGAGAATGACAAGATGAACGAAGAACATATTTTTATCGTCCGGTGCGGGGAAGTCGCGCTGAAGGGCATGAACAAACCGTATTTCGAGAGGATGCTGGCGGAGCGGATCCGCAAGCTCCTGAAGAAATTCGACGAGGTGCAGGTGTATCGGCATGAAGGACTGATTTTTGTGCGGGCGGATAAGAGCCTGGACAAACAGGCGATCATCCGGGAGATCTCGAAGGTGTTTGGCGTAGCATCCATCAGCCCCGCGGTAGAGTGCGAGAGCACGATGGAAGCCATCGGAGAAGCCGCCGTGCAGTACATGTTCGAGGCGATCGAGGAGCGCGGAGTGAAGACGTTCAAGGTCGAAGCCAAGCGGGCGGATAAGAACTTCCCGGTCAAATCGCCGGAGATCGGGCGAAAGATCGGTGCCGCCGTCCTGAAAGGCTGCAAGGTGCTCCGCGTAGATGTCCACCATCCTGACTGCAGGCTGTTCGTCGATGTGAGACACGATAAGACCTATATCTATCAGGATAAGATCCCGGGATTCGGCGGCCTGCCGCTGGGGACCAATGGCAAGGGCATGAGCCTTCTGTCCGGTGGGATCGATTCCCCGGTGGCCACATGGATGATGGCGAAGCGTGGGATGCTGATCGAGGCGGTGCATTTTCATTCCTATCCGTATACCAGTGAACGGGCGCAGGAGAAGGTGGAAGAGCTGGCATCGCTGGTGGCGACCTATTGCGGAAGGTTCCGGATGCATGTGATCAACCTCCTGCCGATCCAGGAGCAGATCGTTCAGAACTGCCCGGAGGAGGAGACGACGATCCTGGTCCGCCGGTTCATGATGCGGATCGCGGAGAGACTGGCCCGTGAAACGGAATGCGGGATGCTGATCACCGGGGAGAATCTCGGACAGGTGGCAAGCCAGACAGCGGAAGCCCTCGTGGTGACAGACGCGTCCGTATCCCTGCCGGTCATGCGGCCGCTGATCGGGCTGGACAAGGTGGATATCATGGATCTGGCCAAAGAGATCGGTACCTATGAGAAATCCATCGAGCCCTACGAAGACTGCTGTACCGTCTTCCTTCCGAAGCATCCGGTCACGAAGCCGAAGCTGGAGAAGATCCTGGCATCAGAGGCGAAGCTGGACTGCGAGGGATTGATCGATGCGGCGGTGGCATCGGATGAGATCGTCAATATCTATCCGGCCTAGGAATCATGCGGTAGTGTGAGCGCACAATTTTTCTTGAAAAAAGTTGTGATAGGGACACAATCGTTTGTTGACATCAATGGATGTCTGCGTTAAGCTATACAGGTAGTTTTTTAACATATATATAAGTATAAGCAGAAAGGATCTGACCATGAGCACTACAGCGAGTCGGACAGTCGAAATACGATGGCACGGCAGAGGCGGACAGGGCGCGAAGACCGCATGCCTGCTGCTGGCCGAGGCGGCATTTTTCGCCGGCAAATACGTGCAGGGCTTTCCGGAATATGGACCGGAGCGAATGGGGGCACCGATCACGGCATATAACCGGATCTCGGATCACCCCGTGACCGTGCATTCTAACATATATACCCCGGACCATGTGGTCTGCGTCGATGAGACGCTGCTCCATACGGTAGACGTACTGAAGGGACTTAAAGAAGGGGGCATCCTGATCATCAACAGCAAGCATCCGGCGGAGAAGATCCGTGAGATGCTGGGAGGATACGAAGGTAAGCTCTGTGTCGTAGACGCGGAGCGGATCTCCACGGAGACCCTGGGCAGGAACTTCCCGAACACACCGATGCTCGCGGCAGTCGTCAAAGCCACCGAAGTATTGGACATCGATCAGTTCGTCCGGGATATGGAGAAGTCCTTCGGGCATAAATTCCGTTCGAAGCCGGAAGTCATCGAGGGCAATATGCAGGCGCTTAGAAAAACGCTGGATGAGGTACATGTAGAATGAGTAGGATCAAAGCAGCTGATATCAACGAAAAGATCACCTGGCAGGACATCACCAAAGGGGCGGAGATCTACGAGCCCGCCACTTCCCGTTATATCAATACCGGAGAATGGCGCGTCATGACGCCCGTGTTCAAAGAGGATAAGTGCAAGCAGTGCCTGCTCTGTGTCCCGTTCTGTCCGGACAGTGCGATCCCGGTACAGGATGAGAAACGGGCGGATTTTGATTTTTACCACTGCAAAGGCTGCGGCATCTGCGCGAATGTCTGCCCGTTTGACGCGATCGATTTCGTAAAGGAGGAAAAATAGTTGGCAATTAGAGAACGAATGTCAGGCAATGAAGCCGTTGCGACTGCAATGAGACAGATCAATCCGGATGTCTGCGGCGCGTTTCCGATCACGCCATCGACGGAGATCCCGGAGTATTTTTCCCAGTTTATGGCGAACGGACTGGTGGACACACAGTTTGTCCCGGTCGAGTCGGAGCACAGCGCTATGTCCGTGTGCATCGGAGCATCCGCTGCGGGAGCACGCGCGGTGACAGCGACTTCCTCCTGCGGACTGGCTTTGATGTGGGAGCTGCTGTATGTGGCGGCCTCCTCCAGACTGCCGATCACCATGGCGGTATCCAACCGGGCCCTGACCGGTCCGATCAGCATCGGCAACGACCATTCAGACGCGATGGGCGCCAGGGACAGCGGATGGATGCAGATCTACGCAGAGGACAACCAGGAGGTCTACGACAATTTCATCCAGGCCATCCTGATCGGTGAAGCCACGAGGCTTCCGGTCATGGTCTGCCAGGACGGGTTCATCACCAGCCATGGTGTGTCCAACATTGAACTGATCGAAGATGAGAAAGTGAAGGCGTTCGTCGGAGAGTACGAGCCGGAGGATTATCTGCTGAACGCAGACCATCCGCTGGCGGTAGGCCCGTACGGAACCGCCCCTTATTATATGGAAGTGAAACGGCAGCAGGCCCAGGCCATGAAGGAAGCGGGCAAGGCGATCACGGCCGTCGCGGAGAAGTTCGAAGCGATGACCGGCCGCCACTATGGCTTCATAGAGGAATACCGGATGGAGGATGCAGAGATCGCGGTCGTCGTGATCGGATCCAGCGCCGGTACAGCCAAGGCATGTGTCGATCAGCTGAGGGAAGAAGGCAAGAAAGCGGGCCTGGTCAAGGTCAGGGTCGTCCGGCCAGTCCCGGCAGAGGCGCTGCAGAATGCGCTCCGGCATGTGAAGGCGGTCGCCGTCATGGATAAAGCGGACAGCTTCGCAGGCTGCGGCGGTCCGCTGTTCGCGGAGACAAGAAGCACCCTGTATGATCTTCCGGAGCACCCGCTGGCCATAAACTATGTCTATGGGCTCGGCGGAAGAGATGTGACCGTACAGCATTTTGAAGAGGTCTTCGGACAGCTTGCGA
>JAFRLD010000124.1 GCA_017431395.1 Bacillota bacterium
ATCTATAATGATACAGCTTTTCTCTGCCGTACATTACCGTTTCTTAACTTCCGCTCCTGTTGCGGGAATTCAGGAACACCGCCAGGAAGATGATGATGCCCTTCAGCGTGCCCGCCAGGTAGATCGAGATGTTCATCTGAACCATCATGTTGTTCACGAACTGCAGCAGGACCGCGCCGATGACGGTTCCGTAGATCGTACCTCTGCCGCCTTCCAGCGCCGTGCCGCCGACCAGTACGGCTGTGATCGCATCGAATTCGTATCCCTGTCCGGACGAGACCGAGGAGACCGCGACCATTCGCGACATCTCGATGACCGCCGCGATACCGGTGCATGCGCCTACGATCATGTAGGTGATGATCTTGATCCGTTCCACGTTGATACCGGAATAACGCGCCGCGTTTTCATTGCAGCCGACGCCGATGATGTACGTGCCGAGCTTCGTCTTGGTCAGGATAATGGTCAGGATGACTGCCATGACCAGCATGATGATCAGCGGGATCGGGATGCTGCCGATGCTGCCGTTGCCTATTTTCTTGACGAAAGTATCTGTGTTGTCGCCCGTAACCGTCTTGCCCTGGCAGATGAACGTCGTGACCGACCGGGCGATGATACCGATCGCCAGCGTGACGATGAACGGAGGGATCTTTGCCTTCGTTATGATCAGACCGTTGACCAGGCCGATACCGATCGCGGCCCCGATACAGGCTAAAACCGGAAGGGCCAGCGGATATCCGGCTCCCTGCAGGAAGATAAAGATGGAACCGACGCAGGCCAGCACCGGTCCGCTGCTCAGATCCATGCCGCCGGCGATGATGACGAACGTCATGCCGAGCGCGATCACGCCGATCGTAGACGCGTTTCGCAGAATCGTACTCATGTTGTTCCATGTGCCGAATTTCCCGTGCGTCAGCAGCGTACAGACAATATAGAAGATCACGAAAACAAATACGATCCTGTAGTTTGACCAGATCCTCCCGAACCGGCTCTGTCCCTTTTCTGCGCTCATGCTGTTTTCTCTCCTTCCTTTGCCGCCGCGACATTGGTGGCATACTGCATAATAGCCTCCTCCGTGCACTCCTCGCTCTCCAGCTCCCCGGTGATCCTGCCCTCGTGCATGATGATGACCCTCTGGCAGACGCTCAGAACTTCTGTCAGATCGGACGACACGATGACGATCGCCTTGCCGCTTTCAGCCAGTTTCTCTATAATATCATAGATCTCCGCGCGGGCACCGACGTCGATCCCGCGTGTGGGTTCGTCCAGGATCAGGATCTCCGGCTCCGCCAGAAGCCATTTGCTGAAGACCACCTTCTGCTGGTTTCCGCCGGAAAGATCCGACGCGTACTGGTCCTGTGAATAACATTTGATGTTCAGTTCTTCGATCAGCCGGCTGGTGTTGTCCACCATCTCCGCCATGTGCAGCCAGTTTCCCGGCTTGCGGATATGGTCGATCAGGTTAATATTCTCCCGGATATTTCTCCTCAGGAGCAGTCCCGTCTGCCGGCGGTCTTCCGTGGCGAACCCGAGCCCCAGCCGGATCGCATCCTTCGGAGACCGGATCGTTACCTTGTTTCCTCTTACAAAGATCTCCCCGGTCCTGCATTTCCGTATGCCGAACACGAACTCCATCAGTTCTGAACGGCCGGCTCCCACCAGTCCCGAAAAGCCAAGGATCTCGCCGCGGCGCACCCTGAATGACAGATTCTGCAGAAAATCATCGGACACATTTTTCACTTCCAGCAGCACGTCGTCCGGATCGCCTTTGAAGTTTCCTGCAACCTTGTACGTGACTTCCCGGCCGACCATCAGGTTCGCGATCTCCTGCTCGCTGATCTCGGCCACGTTTTTCGTCGCGATGAAGTTGCCGTCCCGGAGGATCGTGACCTTGTCGCAGACTTCCTTGATCTCTGCCAGGCGGTGTGAAAT
>JAFRLD010000125.1 GCA_017431395.1 Bacillota bacterium
AGGTTCCGGACTTCGTAGGTGTCGAAGACTTGCCCACGGAGCAAGTGAAGGTATACGCCCTGCTCCAGTTGCCTTTGCTGCCCTTGTAGACCCGGACCTGGTGTTTGCTCTTGCTGACATAGAGCAGATACCCGGTGCTGCTTGATTTCTTCTGCATCTTCTGGTCGATGTCATCACCGAGCTTCTTCTGGAGTGCTCCGTTCCTCGTGCTGAACTGATACCACATTCCGCTGATCTTCACGGTACCGACCGCCAGCTTGCCGCTGCTGTAGCCGTACCTCTGCTTGCCATCCAGATCTGCCTTGAACCAGCCTTTGTTCCAGGCGGAGCCCTTCTTGCTGCCGCTGACCTGGAAGTAGTACAGGTTTCCGCCGATCTTGATGATACCGGTCTTCATAACGCCGGAGGTGGAGAAGTAGTACTTCAGTCCACTGATCGTGCAGAGGCCTTTCTTAGCCTTACCGGTCTTCGTGTCGAAGTAATAACGGTTGCTCTTGTAGGTCACCCAGCCGGTAACCATCCGGCCGTTCTTCTGATTCAGGAAATAACGGTCTCCATTGAGGGTCAGCATTCCTTTCTTCATGACGCCGTTCGACGGGTTCAGATAGTACTTGTATCCGTTGACCTTCTTCCAGCCTTTGTGCATCTTGCCGTTCGAATCGAAGAAGTATCTCTTATTGCTGATCGTCTTCCAGCCTTTGTGCATCTTACCGTTGGTATTAAAGTAATACCTTGCGTCATCAAGCGTCAGCCAGCCGTGGTGCATCTTGCCGGAGACCTGGTTGAAGTAATATCTGGCGCCCTTGATCGTCTTCCAGCCCTGATGCATCTTGCCGGAATCATCGAAGAAATACTTCGCGTTGCTGATCGTCTTCAGTCCGGTCTGCATCTGACCCTTCGTGTTGAAGTAATACTTGTTGCCGTTCAGCTCCAGCCATTTCGTTGCCATGATCCCGGTGTCATCGAAGTAGTACTTGTATCCCTTAAGAGTCATCCAGCCGGTCACCATGGTGCCGTAAGTGCTGGCACCCGGAGTCCCTTTCGTCGTAACGAAATAGTACTTGTAGCCTCCGATCGTCTGCCAGCCGGTCTGCATGTAACCATTGTCGTCAAAGTAATACGTGTAATACCCGATGATCTGCTTGCCCTTGACAGGTGCTCCGGCATTGTAGTACAGCCAGTGGCCCGAGGGATCCTTGATCCAGCCTTCCTCGCCTTCCGCAGGATCCACATAATCCTCCTGCGAATAGCCTTCGGCAGCGCCCTTTTCCTGCGAAGGAACCGCCTCTGCCTCATCTTCGGTTACAACGTCGCCTGCTTCGTCTTCGATCACGATCCCTTCACCTGCCGCCTGACCTTCGTCAAGCACGACTTCCGGTGGGGCCTGGTCCTGCGCATCTGCTGCCGGGGCAGCGAATGCGAATGTAGGAGTCAGAGTGATCACCATGCAGACGGTGACCAGTAAAGAAATGAATTTCTTCATATAAATCCTCCCTTTCTTTCTTAACACTAGTCCCAATAACGAAATAATTATACCATATCGATCGGATATGTGCTATCAATATCCGAAAAATCTGACAACTTTTGCAAACCTTATCCGGTCCGGATCCCGGTTAGTCCGGACGGCTCACGAGCTGAATGGATTGCAGCATCATGGAGTCCAGATCGTACGTGATCTGTACAGTATCTCCCTCCTCCGGGAAGTATCCGCTCGCGATCGAGGCCTCTGAAGGATCCAGCTCCAGCTTCGATCCATCGTCCTGCCGGATGGTCACCGAATCGCCCCAGACGAGGATCACGCCTTCTGTCTTGACGGATACCGGCTCCGGTGGCTGCTCCTGTACGGTAGGCTCCGTTGGAGGCTCGGTCGGTGGTTCCGTTGGTGGTTCCGTCGGCAGCTCGGTCGGCGGCTCTGTTGGCGTCTCCGTCACATCCGTCGGATCGGTCGGATCCGTTGGTTCTGTCGGATCCGTTGGTTCTGTCGGATCCGTTGGTTCTGTCGGATCCGTTGGACCTGTCGGATCCGTTGGATCGGTTGGATCCGTTGGGATCGTTGGATCGGTCGGCTTGGTCCGGTCCGTTGGCTTGGTCGGCTTACTCTCCTTAGTTGGTTTCTTTTTCTTTGTTTCTTTTGTCTTCTTAGTCTTCTCCGTTGGTTTCGAAGGGTCGATATTCTTGTTGCTGCAGTAAACGGCTGTCGCAACAGGCTTCTCTTTTAGCTTGCCTACATAGGTGATCGTGGCATAAGCTCCTTTCGCCGGGAACGTCTGCCCACTGTACTGCGTCTTATTATTGACTGCGAACGTATACGTCTTCTTGCCCGTATTCAGGAGGATGGAAGCCCCGGAGATCTTATCGATCACGCCATCGATCACAGCCTGATTATCCTCGTACCCAAGCTTCTTTATAGTGATCCTTCGAACGGACGGATCCTGATCCAGATCTCCTGAATACACGATCCTGACATGATCTCCCATACCGATCCAGTCCGACTTCCCGTCAACGACCACATCATCCCCCATCAGGAACCGGTGCGCACCGGCGGAGTCTATGCTGACCAGAATGCTGCCCGGTCTGATCTCAGAGATAATGCCGGAGGCCTTGTGAAGCGCTTCGTCCTGCTTCTCCTCTAAAACCTTGATCTCACTGGCATACGGGCTTTCACTGAGATTCCCGTAGTAGGTCACCTTCACCCGGTCACCTTCCGACAGATTTCCTTCGATCTTGACCCTGTCATCATACACGAACTTTACCGTCAGGCTGTTCGCGTTGACGGTCACTGAATAATCATCCAGATCTGTGACCTCTCCCTCCAGTGTCAGCGTCTTAGAGGCATGCTCCCGGACTAGGATACTGCTGGCAACGGATTTGCTCCCCTCCCGGTGATAGCTGACCACCAGCTCATCCCCGACGCACATATCCTTGCCACCCTCATAGAGGTACTCTGTCTGATCCGTCGTGAAAAACCGCTGCACGTCAGATCCGCCTCTCACTACGATGGCATTGTTCTGCGCATTGACCAGCACACCTTCGTAGGATTCCTCATCGGCCTGCTGACCACAGGCAGACAGTGAAAGCATCATCATTACCGCAAGCAGCGCCGTAATCAGGATTCTGATCCTTTTTATCATGACAACTCCTCCTTCTTGCCAGTCCTGCCTTCTAGATACACACCTCTTATGATAAAATTATACCATATTTTGTGTCTTCGCAAAGTAATTTTCCAGTTTTTTTCAAAAAAAATATTTATTTGAAACTATTGAAACATAAGTGTCTCTGGTTGGATACATGGCGGGACGCTTTAAGATCAGCCTCGAAGTACTATCTGCAGTATTTCCAGGTGGTTAGCGTAAACTAACACTTAAATATAACGCTATTTTGCTGGAGCACTAGAAAAAAACATCGATATTTCGATGTTAATTAACCCTAACCGGTCTGTGAACTGCTCCTACCTGCCCCTCTCCCCATGGAATTGATAATACGTCGTCTCGATGTTCCCGTTGTAGAGCTTTCTCCGGCGGTCGGCCTTCCGTCCCAGCGCTTCCTCGATCGACTTATCTGCGGTGATCGCGAACAGATTCCAGGTCGGCTCCTTTTCCAGGGCCAGACGGAAGCTCTGGTAGATCCCCGCAAGTTCTTCCGTGGTCCCGACCCGGATGGCATAAGGCAGGTTCGTGAGGAATACGACTCCGGGCTCGCCACCCCAGGCTTCTGCAAAAGCTGGTCCTGCTCCGGCCGTCTCTACAAAAGCTGGTCCTGCTCCGGCCGTCTCTGCAAAAGCTGGTCCGTCCCCAGTCCGGCCTGCAAAAGCTGGTCCAGCCTTTGCGGCACCTCCTGCACCGGTCGCGCCCCCCGCAAGCAGCCGGTTCACGTCCGCCCGGCGAAACCGGATCTGTTCCAGAACGCCGGCTTCATCTGCGTTCTCCCGGGCAGCTGCCACGGCCCGGCGGTCGATATCATACCCATAGATCTGCAGGTCCGCGTCTGAGCGGATCCGCTTGAAAGCCTTCGCCCGCTCGTTTTTCCAGACCTGCTCCGGGATCTGCTCCCATTCTTCGCAGGCAAAACTCCGGGAAAGTCCCGGCGCGATGTCCATACCGATCATAGCCGCTTCAATAGGGATCGTTCCGCTGCCGCAGCAAGGGTCTACCAGGATCCGGTCCTCCCGCCAGAAGCTCAGCTGCACCAGGGCAGCGGCGAGCGTTTCCTTGATCGGGGCCTTCACGTCCGCGACCCGGTATCCACGCTTATGCAGCCCTGTACCGCTGGTATCGATGGTCAGCGTCGCCCGGTCTTTTAGAAGGGTCAGCTTCACCGTGTGATCCGCCCCGGTTTCCGGCAAGGTCTCCGTCACATAGAAATCCTGCAGCCGGTTCACGATCGCTTTCTTGACCGTGCGCTGGCAGGCCGGCTCATTATGAAGCTTCGATTTGACGGTCGTACAGGTGACGACGAACCGTCCATCTGCCGGGATCCACTCTTCCCATGCGATCCCGCAGGTCGTCTGGAACAGCGTCTCGAAGTCCGGAGCCTGAAACTCCGCGACCTTAAGAAGGACCCGGTCCGCGCAGCGCAGCCAGAGATTCGAACGGACGATCCCCGTCTCATCTGCCTCGTAGGTCACTTTCCCGTCTTCCGTTTTGAGAATGTTATAGCCAAGCGCTTCGATCTCCCGCCGCACTACGGCTTCGAGACCGAAAGTCGCTGTAGCGATCAGTTCCAATTTCATAGCCGCCTCACTTCTTTCGCACAAGCCGGTACAGCGGAGAGGACTCATCCGCGAAATAATTGTCGTCGTCACTTTTGTACTTGCGCATCAGGCTCTCGAAATGCGGGTCCTCGGTGATCTCTTCCTGATGAAAGGCCCGCTCTGCCGCGTTCAGTCCGGACACGGATTTCATGTGCTCTTTGAACGGCCTTGGCAGCCGGCTCATATAGATGAGCGGGACGATGGCAAAAAAGTGCACCAAAGTAAATAGGATGGCTATGCCAACACAGGCCTTGCTCCCCACTCCCACGGTCATCAGAAGGAAGCAGAGGATCACGCCCAGGACCCAGCTGAGCTCCGTGATATGCCAGCGTTCCAGCTTTCGCAGCGCCAGTGAGAGAGCCCGGTCATAGTAGACCTTGGACCTTCCCTCCCGGCGAAAGACCATAGCCCAGCGGTTACGTCCAAGAAACAGCTTCAGGCTGGTCAGGTAATCCGATTCGTAGGGGCTTTTGGCCGCGCCCGCGGCATCGCCCGCATCCTCCGCCGGTTTTTCGCCGGCTCCCGTTTCGGGATCTGCAGGCATCTCCTCCGCAGGCTCCATAACGACCTCCGTCAGGATGCACTGCCCCTCGCCCATGACGAGGATATCCTCCGTCACTCCCGCGGGAAAATCGATCACCGCCTGCTCATCCGGCCGGATCATCTCGCTCCTCTCTCCGCAGGTGATCACAGCATACCCGTCAAGGCAGAAGAGTCCATAGGAAACCGCCGCGTCCGCTGCCGCGCTGTCCATCGGGACCGGCCTTGCGCTGGAGGTCAGCTTCAGAAGCTCCATCCGGCCGCGCCCGCCTTTGGCATAGATCAGATTATAATCGCGGAGAAGCTTCCCGAAGCACTTCGTCTTGACCGCCCCATCGAAGCTGTCCTGTTCCAGTGCCTGCAGATGTGCAGAACGTACGTCTCCGTGCGCCAGGACCACATCTCCTTCCAGCACCATCAGGATCCGGTCGTAATCCGGCAGCTTCGTGAAGGAGGATTCCTCCCGGTCGGAGTTCGCCGTACTCAGACGCCAGATGAAATCCCGGTCCAGG
>JAFRLD010000126.1 GCA_017431395.1 Bacillota bacterium
CAAGGATTTTATCGAGGCACAGCTGGGCAGCGACTATTATGAAGGGATCGTCTATTCCAACCGAAAGAAGGATGTACAGGATGCCCATGAGGCGATCCGCCCGTCCCATATGGATCTGGATCCCGAGTCTATCAAGTCTCAACTGAGCAAGGAACAGTACATCCTTTACAAGCTGATCTGGAACAGGTTCGTAGCGAGCCAGATGGCACCGGCCAGATTCAAGTCAGTCGGCGTAGAGATCAATAACAGCGGGTACGGCTTCAGGGCATCCGGATCGAATCTGCTCTTTGATGGATTCCTTAAGATCTATGACAATGTGAAGGATGAGGAAAAGGATAAATGGCTTCCGGAACTTTCCGAAGGAGAAATGCTGACGGCGGAAGATGTCAGCGGCGAGCAGTGCTTCACCCAGCCGCCGGCCAGATTCACCGAGGCAAGCCTGGTGAAAGATCTGGAGGAAAAGGACATCGGACGTCCGAGTACCTATGCGCCGATCGTGGCGACACTGTCCGATCGTAAATATGTCCGCAAGGAAAAGAAATCGCTGGTTCCGACCGATCTCGGATTCACTGTGACCGATATCCTGTCGGATTATTTCCATGAGATCGTGGATGCGGGGTTCACCGCAGGAATGGAAGAAAAGCTTGATGATATCGAGGCGAAAGGCATGCGCTGGAAGACGGTCATCGAAGACTTCTATAAGGACTTCGAGGTAGACCTCAAGAAGGCGAATGAAGAGATCGAACGGATGGAGCCGGAGGTCGAACTGACCGGAGAAATCTGTGAGAAATGCGGGAAGCCGATGGCGATCAAGCATGGAAGATTCGGTGATTTCATTGCCTGTACAGGCTATCCGGAATGCAAGAATACCCGGCCGATCGTCCATAAGACAGGTGTGAAATGTCCGGACTGCGGGGGCGATATCCTGCAGAAACGAAGCCGTAGGGGAAGAGTGTTCTACGGCTGTTCGAACTATCCGGACTGCAAGCAGGTGTACTGGAACCGCCCGACGGATAAAAGGTGTCCGGAGTGCGGCAGCCTGCTGGTGGAAAAGAAGTCAAAGGATCACGAATTCGCCTGCTCAAACGCGGAGTGCAATTATAAAGAATAGAGTGTATAATAACACTAACCATAAAACAACGGAGGGAAACAGATGGGACAATTTCATGCAACTACGATCGTAGCTGTCAAGCGTAGTTCTGACGATATCTGCATCGGCGGAGACGGTCAGGTCACGATGGGCGAGACCGCGATCATGAAGAATGGGGCAAAAAAAGTCAAAAAAATTTACAGGAATTCTATCATCACAGGGTTTGCCGGATCCGTCGCAGATGCGTTTTCACTGACGGAGAAATTCGAGAGCAAGCTGGATGAACATGGAGGGAATCTGAAGCGAGCTGCAGTCGCTTTAGCGCAGCTTTGGCGTTCGGATAAAGCCGTCCGGAACCTGGAGGCACTGATGATCGTAGCGGATAAGGAAGATCTCCTGATCATTTCAGGAACCGGCGAGGTCATTGAGCCGGATCAGCCGTTCGTGGCGATCGGTTCGGGAGGCAACTACGCATATGCGGCAGCGAATGCGCTATACAATAATACAGATCTTTCCGCGGAGGAGATCGTCCGGAAATCTTTGGAGATCGCAGCATCGATCTGTGTTTATACCAATGATCATATTTCTGTAGAGAAGTTATAAGGGGGCAGGGTAAATGGCAAACAAACTATACCAGATGACACCGAAAGAGATCGTTGGTGAACTGGACAAATATATCATCGGACAGGACGATGCCAAGAAATCCGTTGCGATCGCACTGAGGAACAGATACCGCAGAAGTCTCCTGCCGGATGAGATGAGAGAGGAGATCACTCCGAAGAACATCCTGATGATGGGACCGACCGGATGTGGTAAAACGGAGATCGCGAGACGTCTTGCCAAACTGATGGACGCTCCGTTCGTGAAGGTCGAGGCGACCAAATTCACGGAGGTCGGATACGTCGGCCGTGATGTAGACTCCATGGTCAGAGATCTGATGGAGGCATCGATCAGGATCACGAAGCAGGCAATGCTCGAAGAGAAATATTCCATTGCGGACGAGTTGGCAGAGGAACGGATCATTGAGGCGATCATCCCCGGCAAAGGCAGGGCTTCCGCTGGAACAAGCCGTGGACCGTTCGATTTCATTCTGGGCAACAGCGGATATGTGAGCCAGAAGGAACAGTATGAACAGCAGCAGGCAGAAGCGGCGAAGAACGAAGAGGGCATGGATACGGAGCTCGCGAGAGAACAGGTCCGCCAGCAGCTGAGGGATGGTCTGCTCGAGGAGCAGTACATCGAGATCCAGGTCACGGATCAGCCGAAGACCAATCAGCTCGACATGGGCAACGAAGGCATGAGTATCGCCATCGGAAACATCTTCGGAGACATGGCTCCGAAAAGAAAAAAGAACAAAAAAGTCAGGGTCAAAGACGCCAGGAAGATCCTGCGTGAGGAAGAGGCACAGAACCTGATCGATATGGACCAGGTGACGGATGATGCACTGGAAAACTGCGAGCAGAACGGGATCATCTTCATCGATGAGATCGATAAGATCGCATCAGGCTCCGGATACAGAAGCGGAGCGGATGTATCCAGAGAGGGCGTTCAGAGAGACATCCTGCCGATCGTTGAAGGAAGCGTTATCAACACGAAATACGGACCGGTCAAAACGGACCATATCCTGTTTATAGGAGCGGGCGCATTCCATACGGCCAAGCCGACCGACCTGATCCCTGAACTGCAAGGCCGCTTCCCGATCCGCGTAGAACTGGAGAATCTCGATAAGGACACCTTTGTCAAGATCCTTACGATTCCGGAGAATGCTTTGCTGAAACAGCACAAGGCATTGCTTGAGACAGAAGGGATCAAGATCGAGTTCACCGACGAAGCCGTCGATGAGATCGCGGAGATGGCTTTCCTGATGAATGAACAGACGGAGAATATCGGTGCCAGAAGGCTCCATACGATCCTGGAACGTTTGCTGGAGGACATTTCCTTTAACATCCCGGATATGGAGGAAGAAAAGGTTACGATCGACCAGGCTTATGTGAAGGAGATCTTCGCAGAGAAGATCCATCCGGAGGACATCGACCGTTTCATCCTGTAAGAGGTTCATGGAGCATAGACTTGTGCCCTTGAATTGACTACAATTTTGTCTACAATTACAACTTTTTAGAAAAATCAAATAATGGTGTTGTCACTTACACCTCATGTAGTATATAATACATTCGGAGTATCGTGTATTTTGTAATGAGGTGAATTATGAGCGACATTTTAAGCAAAGTCAGGAAGCTGAACTGGCTATTGCAGCAAAGTCCGACCGGAGCATTCTCATTCAATGAGATGTGCGAGGTCCTGAGTGACATGCTAGATGCGAATGTATATGTAGCAAACATCAAGGGGAAGGTCCTCGGTGTTGCATACAAGATCAAGTCAGACAGCCCGACGATCGTTGATTCAGAGACAGGGGATGAATTGTTCCCCGCGGAGTACAATGAGGAGTTTATAAAGCTTGACGAAACGTTAGCGAATCTGACCGGTGACAAAGTGCTGGATATCTTCAAGTATGATTACGATACGACAGATAAACTGCACACGGTCATTCCGATCCTTGGCGGTAACAAACGTTGGGGAACTCTGATCATGGTACGGCATGATCCTGAGTTCACAGATGAGGATCTTGTCCTCGGTGAATATGGCGCGACCGTCATCGGCCTTGAGATCCAGAGACACAAGACCGAAGAGGAAGAGGCGGAGGAACGTCAGATCTCCATGGTACGGATGGCGATCGGTACACTCTCTTATTCCGAGGTGGAAGCAGTACAGCAGATCTTCGCGGAACTGGATGGAGATGAAGGACTTCTGGTGGCGAGCAAGATCGCAGACCGTTCCGGCATCACAAGATCGGTCATCGTCAATGCGCTGCGAAAGCTGGAGAGCGCGGGCGTGATCGAATCCAGATCCCTAGGTATGAAGGGCACCAGGATCAAGATCCTGAATGATAAGTTCAAGGATGAGCTGGAACGGATGACCATATAAGGCTGCGTTTGAAAGAAGACAGGAGAAGCAGGTATACGGAAGTGAGTATGCCTGCTTTTGTGATGAAAGAATGATACGATTTGATGAACAAAATACCGTTCTGCGAGAGGACGAATACCGGGCGATCATTGCGGCAGTAGCTACGGATGGGGAGATAGAGCATTCGATGGACGAACTGGAGGCGCTGGCGGTCGCGGACGGAGTAGAGGTCATCGGCCGGCTGATCCAGCCGCGACAGAAGCCGGAAACGGCCACTTATCTGGGCTCCGGTAAGGTCCGGGAACTGGCCGAACTATGCGAGAGCATGGAGGCGGATACGGTGATCTTCAATGATGAACTGACCGGTGTGCAGATCCGTAATCTGGAGGATGCTCTGGGGGTGAGGGTCATCGACCGGACGATTTTGATCCTGGATATTTTCGCAGGACGCGCGATCTCACGGGAAGGCAAGCTGCAGGTCGAGCTCGCACAGCTCCAGTACAGGCTGCCCCGGCTGACCGGTTTTGGCAGATCCCTGTCCAGACTCGGCGGCGGGATCGGGACGCGTGGGCCCGGAGAGAAAAAACTGGAGACGGACCGGCGGCATATCGCCGGCAGGATCGATGATATCCGGGCAGAACTAAAACGTTCGGCTGCCACCCGTGCACTGCAGCGGGAGGAACGGATCCGTTCTCAGATCCCGGTGGTCGCTTTGATGGGATATACCAATGCGGGGAAATCCGCTATCATGAACCGGATCCTGGAAATGACGTCCCATGAAGAGAAGTCGGTAGGTTCGAAGGACATGCTGTTTGCCACGCTGGATCCGCAGCACCGCAGGATCACTCCGGAGCGTGGAGCGGAGTTTGTTCTGATCGATACGGTCGGATTCGTCAGTAAGCTTCCGCATGGCCTGGTGGAAGCTTTTAAGTCGACCCTGGAAGAAGTGGCAGATGCAGATCTGCTTTTGCATGTGGCAGATACCTCTTATGAACAGAGGGACTTTCAGATCGAAGTGGCGGAGAAAGTCATGCGGGAGATCTGTGGCAGCCATGTAGACCGGATCATGGTCTACAATAAGATCGACCTGACACCGGAGCGGCCGCTGGATACCAGTGGGGCGGACGTAGTATTTGTTTCTGCGAAGACAGGAGAGAACATCGATCTGCTGATGAAGATGATCGATGAGAAGATCACAGGGGATATGAGCCGGGCCGTATTTCTGATCCCTTATAGCAAAGGCGGCATCGTCTCGACGCTCTGCGAAAACGGACAGGTGGATTCCATGGAGCATACGGAGCACGGGACGGTGCTCCGGGGCAGATTCCGCAGGGAAGACTGTGGCAGGTACAGGGAATATGAGGTAGCAGATGGAGATCTATAGAACGATAAAGGAAGAGACGTCGGTGTCACAGACGATCGAACGGTCGAAATTCATAGCGCACGTGAGATCCGTGGAGAGCCGTGAGGAAGCAGAAGAGTTCATCGCACAGATCCGCGCGGAATACCGTGACGCGACCCATAATGTCCCGGCTATGGTGTTGGGCGATCAGGCGCAGATCCAGTGGGCCAGCGACGACGGAGAGCCGCAGGGCACCTCCGGGGCGCCGATGCTCCAGCTGATGATGGGGGAGGGATTGACCAACCTTATCATCGTTGTGACCAGATATTTCGGAGGGATCAAGCTTGGGACCGGCGGGCTTGTCAGGGCCTATTCCTCAAGTGCCCGGATGGCCATTGACGCCGCGGGAATATGCAGTGTCTGCAGCGTGTGCCGTCTGACGATCGTAGTGGAGTATACGTTCCTTGACCGGATCACCAAAATGGCCTCGGAAGATCTCAGCAGGAGCGGATCCTTCATGGTCGCGGGGACAGACTACGGAGAGAAGGTCACCATGATCCTTATGTGCCAGGAGGAGGATGAGGAACAGGTGAGATCCGCGTTAGCCAATCTGACTTCCGGGACTCTGAAGGTGATCGATGAAAGAAAACTGCGGTGCAAGGTGTGAGCTGTCAGGAAATATTTTCGAAAACCCTTGACATGGGTTTCGTTTTCCTGTATTATTTATAACTGCGTCGGGCGATAATCCATCTCCCGCAGCAAGGAGACGGGCTGGCGTGGCTCAACGGTAGAGCAGCTGATTTGTAATCAGCAGGTTGGGGGTTCGATTCCCTCCGCCAGCTCCAAAAAAACGAAGGGAAACGAACCCGAAAGGGCGCGAACGTTGTGAGAATGTCCGGTGGACATTCGAGCAGAGAGCGGGTCAAGCCGAACGGATGTGAGGCGCAGACCGTCGGCTGTGGAGCAGCCGGGTAATTCCCTCCGCCAGCTCCAAAAAAACGAAGGGAAACGAACCCGAAAGGGCGCGAACGTTGTGAGAATGTCCGGTGGACATTCGAGCAGAGAGCGGGTCAAGCCGAACG
>JAFRLD010000127.1 GCA_017431395.1 Bacillota bacterium
TACTGCGAGACGATCAAGGAGTCGGATCCGTGCCCTGAGATGTGCGGGCACTGCTTCGGTTTTTGAGAAGGGGCGCCGCCCGAGCGGGCGACGCCTCACTAAGTCCTCGCTTGCAGGGAGCCACTGTGGCTTGCTCAAAAGAAAATAGAAACGCCAGGAAAACTCGCACTTCGTGCTCGGACAGTTCCTGGCGTTTTGCTATTTTTTTTCGCGTCGTCCACTCGGGATCCCCACTCAAAACCTGAATCAGCCGATGAGCGGCAGGATGATGTAAAAGCCGGCTACGCCGCACAGGATGCCGACCAGAGCACCGCAGACCACGTCTTTCACGAAGTGCACGCCGCCGATGACGCGGTTCACCGCGAGGGCGATGCCGACGAGGCCGATCAGAAGGCCGGCGAGCGGATAGAAATAAAAGACCGTGACCGCGATGAGGAACATGCAGAAGATATGGCGGCTCGGGAACGAGTGGCCTTTCGTCTTCTTATCGATCACCGGGGTCATGTCGAAGACCTCATAGGGCCGGGGTTTGTTGATCCGGTCACGCCAGATGCTGAGCAGGATGAACGAGACCCCGGGGATCACGATGGCGGGTATGAGCCCGTCATTTTTCGTGTACCAAAGCAGGCCCAGCAGGGCCGGATACAGCAGGTACACGCAGATCGTCACGACCCGGTTGAACCAGATGATATAGGATTTCATGAGCGGCACGGCGTTGACAGCGTCGGCCATGGCACGGTAGGTTTCTTCTTTCATAGTTGTCTCTCCGGTCTATAGTTCCACCCGGTTCAGGGTTCCGCCGGCGTTAAAGTCGATCAGATTGTCCGCCAGGATATCGATGATCTTCTGGCGCATCTCCACCGGGACCCAGGCGATGTGGGGCGTGATGATACAGTTTTCGATCCCGAGCAGCGGGTTGTCTCTGGAAGCCGGTTCCTTGCTCAGAACATCTACCGCAGCACCGCTGAGCCGTCCGGATCGCAGGGCTTCCGCGAGAGCCTCTTCATCAACGAGCCCGCCCCGGGCCGTATTGATCAGGAAAGCGCCCGGCTTCATTTCTTCGATGAACTCCCGGTTGATCATCTTCGCGTTCTCCGCCGTCAGGGGACAGTGTAGGGACAGGAAGTCTGATGTGACCGCAGCCGCCCGGTCCTGGCTGTAAACGTTGATGGTCATGCCGAGAGCCCGGGCAATCTCCGCGACGCGTTTTCCGATGGATCCGTATCCGATGATACCGAGGGATTTACCGGCCAGCAGCACGACCGGCTTCTTCCAGTAGCAGAAATGCTCGCATGCCGACCAGTCACCAGCCTGCACGCTCTCATTGTGCAGCCCGACGTGGTTCGCCAGCTCCAGCATCAATGCGATGGTATGCTGGGCGACAGATTCCGTAGAATAGGCCGGGATGTTGGTCACCGCGATCCCCAGATCCCTCGCCGCAGCCACATCGATGTTATTGTATCCGGTGGCCGTAGAGCCGATGTATTTCAGATTCGGAGCATTCTCCATCAGCTCCCTCGTGATGAGGCACTTGCTGGTCATCAGCACGTCGCAGTCACCGATGCGCGCTTCGAGCAGTTCCGGCGGCGTCCTCTCATAAACGATGAATTCATCGCAAAGTTCCTCAAGCTGTTTCCAGGAAAGGTCTCCCGGGTTGATGGTATGTCCGTCAAGCAATACGATTTTCATTATATGGGTCCTCCATGCACATTTGGATACAGTATAGCTTGTCCCGGCGGGGAATGCAAATGCTGGTCCGGCTCGTGGCCGGAGATTTGGGCCGGGGTCGCGAATCTCGTGAAAACGACGATTCGCGATTCAGTCTGATTCAGTCTGGTTTTGCATTTTTTCCACGAAAACGCGGCTAAGATCCTTCGAAATCGTTGAAACTACGTTCGCCTTAGCCGCGCATATTTGGCTTCTCAGTCAAGATCCGCGGCTAAGATCCACGAAGTTTCAACGTTTGTGAGGAATGTTAGCCGCGGAAATTAACATTTATTGACATTTCATGCGTCCGGTTAGGGCATTTTCCCTCTTTTGGGCAAAAAACCCGCGGCTAAGCCCTACGAAGTTTCAACATTTATGAGGATTGTTAGCCGCGATTTGAGATAAAAAATGCATTTCGGACAATCATGCGTTGGAGCGGGCCAGCCTTTGCAAGAAGGAAGTATCCGCGATTCAAGTCTTCGTGAGCTGTGATCATCTGAAGTTTCCCGGCAAGCGAGTTGCGGTTGCTACAGGTCTCCGGATAGGGTAAAATGAAGGACAACGGGTATTGTTCGAAAGGGAGAGAAAGAAACAAGTGAGAAAACAGGGAGAACATAAGGATAAAAGAATCTTGAGCATCGCCCTCGCTATAGCGATGCTCGTTTCGGTGTTCTGGATCCCGGGCGCGGAGCCGGCAGTTGCGATGGAGGCAGGAGATAGCGAGCCGTCGATCGCCGCGGAGGTACTGGCCCCGGCGATGATCGAAGCGATTGAAGCCGCAGGCGAAACATCTGATAAAGCCGCCGCGATTCCCGCCGCAGATTACGACGGGTATCTCTGCGTCTTGAAGGAAGATGCAACAGAGGAGCAGATCGAGCAGATCGAAGAGGGCATCGCAGAGCAGGAAGCGCAGGGGGATCCGCAGGCGGTCGAGGAGATCAGCGAGGAAGAGATCTACCGGGCGGAGTCGCTGGAGGCCATCGAAGAGACGATAGATCCGGAGGCGATCGCCTATATCGAGCCGGATTATCTGATGCAGCCATTCTTTACGGAGGATCCGATGGATCGCTACAATGCGCAGATCTATAAGACGATCGGGATCAAATCCGTCTGGAAGGCCGGGGTCACAGGCAAGGGCAAGGGCGGCGTGAGGACGCCGGTCATCGCCGTGATCGATTCCGGCATAGCCGGATGGAACAAAAAGAAAAAGCGCCATGTGGACCTGAACTTCAAGAGATTCCCTTATGCCATGAAGAGCAGCCGGTTCAAAAACTATGAGGATGAGACCGGCCACGGGACGTTCGTGATCGGGGAGATCTCCGCAGTCATGGGCAATCACAAGGGTGTCACAGGTCTGATGCCGAAGGCGCAGGTCGTTCCCATCAAGGTGATCGGAAGGGACGGAGGTCGTACTTCCGACGTGATCAAGATCATGAAGAAACTGA
>JAFRLD010000128.1 GCA_017431395.1 Bacillota bacterium
AGACAAGATCTCCTCCCTTTTGGGTAAGACCCGTGAGAGACTATCACGTTGATAGGTCGGAGGTGTAAGTGCAGTAATGTATGTAGCTGACCGATACTAATAGGTCGAAAACTTGACCAGAACTGGTTTGAAGGGAAGAAGAGCGGAAGCAGTTTTATTCAGTTTTGAGAGTGCTGCCAGCAGCTTTGCTGGTGCGCGCAGCACCTTCAATACAACAAAATATGCGGTGACTATAGCGGGGAGGTCACACCTGTTCCCATACCGAACACAGAAGTTAAGCTCCTTAGCGCTGATGATACTTGGTGGGAGACCGCCTGGGAAAGCAGGACGTTGCCGCTTATTTTGGTCCTATGGTCAAGCGGTCAAGACACCGCCCTTTCACGGCGGTAACCCGGGTTCGATTCCCGGTAGGATCACCAACGAAAATGAGGTACGAAAGTGCCTCATTTTGTTTTATAATCTAAAGCAGGAAGAAAGGAGGCTCCCCATGTCCATCATCGCAGCATTTATGGTGCCCCATCCGCCGATGATCGTGCCGCAGGTCGGCCGCGGCAGCGAGGCGCAGATCGAGGCGACAACGAAAGCCTATGAGCAGGTCGCAGCAGAAATCGCAGAGCTGAAACCCGAAACCATCATCATTTCCAGTCCGCATACGATCATGTACGCAGACTATTTTCATATCTCCCCGGGCCGCTGGGCAGACGGGGATTTCGGTCAGTTCCGGGCGCCGGACGTCAGCTTCCATGAGGAATATGACACGGAGCTGGTCCGGAAGATCGATGAGATCGCCCAGAAGGAACGCTTCCCCGCAGGGACCATGGGGGAGCGCGATAAATCACTTGATCACGGCACGATGGTCCCGCTCTATTTTATCCGTAAGAAATACCAGGAAGGCAAGATCGTGCGTGTCGGCCTTTCGGGCCAGCCTTTGCAGGAGCACTACCGGCTTGGCCAGATTTTGCAGAAGGTAGCGGAGGACCTGGACCGAAAAGTAGTGTTCGTAGCCAGCGGGGACCTCTCCCACAAGCTGCAGGAGTATGGGCCGTACGGGTTCGCCCCGGAAGGTCCGCAGTACGATGCGCGGATCATGGATGTGTGCAGCCGTGCGGCATTCGGGGAATTGTTCGATTTTGATGACAGCTTTTGCGACAAAGCGGCGGAGTGCGGGCACCGGTCCTTTGTGATCATGGCCGGCGCGCTGGATGGATACGAGGTGGCCGCGACGCAGCTTTCCCACGAGGACGTGACCGGGGTCGGCTACGGCATTTGCACTTTTTATCCCAAAGGCTGGTCCGATGACCGCGAATTCCTCCGCCAATATCTGGCCCGGCAGGAAGAAGAGATGGCTGGGAAAAGGGCCGCGGAGGATCCATATGTGAAACTGGCGCGGGCATCGCTCGAAAGCTATATCAAAGAAGGGCGGCAGATCAGCATTCCGGATGGGCTGCCTGAAGAAATGCGCAGGAACCGAGCGGGAGCATTCGTCTCTATCCATGAGCACGGAGCACTCAGAGGCTGCATCGGGACCATCGCCCCTGTCACGGACTGTGTGGCAAATGAGATCATTCGCAATGCGATCAGCGCATCGACGGAAGACCCCAGGTTCAGTCCGATCCGCGTGAACGAACTGCCTTATCTCGACATCAGCGTGGACGTGCTCGGGGAGGCGGAGCCGATCGATTCGGAGGCGGAACTGGACGTGAAACGGTATGGTGTGATCGTGACGAAGGGTGGCCGGCGGGGCCTGCTTTTGCCGGATCTCGACGGGGTCGATACACCGGAGCAGCAGGTGGCGATCGCGAAGCAAAAAGCCGGGATCGCGCCCCACGAAAGCGTGCAGCTGCAGCGTTTTGAGGTGATCCGTCACCACTAGAGGAGGAAACCATGGCGACCTGTGAGGTATGTTTCAGACATTGTGATCTCGCGGAGGGACAGACCGGATTTTGCGGGGCGAGGGTCTGCAAAGGCGGGACCGTCCTTCCCTCGAACTACGGTTTATTGACGGCGCTGGCGCTGGATCCCATCGAGAAGAAGCCGCTGAGGAGATTCCGCCCCGGAGAGATGGTCCTTTCGGTCGGAAGCTACGGCTGTAATCTGCGCTGCCCCTTCTGCCAGAACAACTCGATCTCCTGGTCAGAGGAAGCACTGGGAATCGCCCCGCGCCGGGCCCGGCAGATCAGTCCGCAGCAGCTTTGCGAACTGGCGGCATCCTGCCGGGACCAAGGGAATATGGGCGTGGCCTTCACTTACAATGAGCCTCTGATCGGATACGAGTTCGTGCGGGATGCCGCCCGCCTTGTGCATGAAGCCGGGATGGTGAACGTGATGGTCACGAATGGCACGGCGGAACTTGCCGTACTGGAGGAGCTTGCGGACGATATCGACGCGATGAATATCGACCTGAAGGGTTTCACCGACCACTACTATCGGGAGGTGCTCGGCGGCAGCCGGGACATGGTCCTGCGCTTTATCGAGCGGGCAGTGTGTGTTTCCCACGTGGAGCTGACCACGTTGATCGTGCCCGGAGAGAACGACGCAGAAGAAGAAATGCGGGAGATGAGCCGCTGGATCGCCTCCCTTCGCGATGCAGACGGGAAGCTGATCGGGCCGGAGATCCCCTTGCATGTCAGCCGATTCTTCCCGCAGTTTCATATGACGGACCGCCCGCCCACGGACGTATCCCAAGTGTACCGGCTGGCGGACATCGCCCGGGAAAACCTGCAGCACGTATATACCGGGAACTGCTGAGTTGCCACTTCCCTTCATGCATCCAATGTGATATAATCTGTCATGCTGATTTGGCAT
>JAFRLD010000129.1 GCA_017431395.1 Bacillota bacterium
AAGGCCTGTGAGAACATGCAGGGAGAGATCCCGCCGCACATGATCGAGCAAAAGCTGGACGCCATCACCGCGCAGGAGAAGATCAATGTGAACAATGATGCTGTCTATCATTTGCTGGCGGATATGCTCGTTCTGGTGGATCAGGCATATAAGGCGGCCGGCGTGGTGCGGCCGATGGTGCAGGTGCGCCGGGAGGCCATGGATCTGATGCTCCAGACGGCATCCTCGGAGCATGAGCTCGACTGGAAGGAGTTCTTCCGCTCACAGATCCGTGATATGGCGGAACGTTATCATGATCTGCCGGCGGATTTCGACCAGCAGCTCGAGAAGCTCCTGGCGGACCGGGACAAAGCAAAGGCTGCAATGACCCCGGAAGAGAAGACCGAAGAATTGTTTAAGGCCTATCTCGGATCACTGGAGCTCACAGAGGAGCAGTGGAGAAACCAGCGTCAGATGCAGGCAGCACGCGACGTATGCCTGGACCTGCTTCTGGACGCGGTCGCGAAAGAGGAGAAAATCGAAGTCGGTCCGGATGAGGTCCATCAGTTCATCGAAGAGATCGCGGCGCAGGCCAATATGGAGCCGGAGGAGGCGGAGGCGAACATCAACAAGGAGCCGCTGATCTGGAAGCTGCAGAGGGACAAAGCATTGATGCTGATCCTGAACAGCGCAGTGACCGATGAAGAAGCCAAGAAGAAGCTGGACGCGAAGCGGGCCGAGGCTATGGAAAAAGCGAAGGCGGCTGCGCAGGTAAGCGGGGAAGTGAAGGAGAGCTGAGGCCTGGATCATGACGGAGCACAAAGGGAATCCTCTGGAAACGGAAAGAATATCGAAGCTGCTGGTCAGCTTTTGCATCCCGTCGCTGGCGAGCAGTCTGGTCACCTGCCTATATAATATCGTGGACCAGCTGTTCATCGGCAATCTGCTCGGCGTTGCGGGGAATGCGGCGACCAACGTGGTATTTCCTGTGGTGACACTGATCACGGCACTGTCACTCATGTGCGGGGTAGGTCCGTCCAATGCCATGAATATCTATCGCGGGCAGGGGCAGATAGAGCAGGCCCGCCGGTGTGTGGGCGGCGGCTTCGGGATCATGATCCTGGCAGGGCTCGTCTGCATGATCCCGATGCTGCTGTGGACGGAGGACCTGCTGCATCTCTTCGGGTGCACGGATACGGTCATGCCGGTGGCAGCCCCCTATGCGAGGATCATTTCCCTGTCGTTTGTGTTCTCTATGATCGGAGCATCAGGACCGTTTCTGATCCGTGCGGACGGATCTCCGAACTATTCGCTCGCAGTCGTGGCTGCCGGAGCTATACTCAACATCGTGCTGGATGCGCTGTTCATTTACGGTTTTGGTTGGGGCATCCGGGGCGCAGCCTGGGCCACATTGTTGGCGCAGGCGGTCAGCACGGCTATGGTCCTGTGGTATATGAAGCGGAGGTTCTCCGCGTTCGAGCTGACGCTGTCCGACTTCCGGCCGGACCTGCAGCTTTATGGGCAGATGGTCGCCATCGGTGTGGGACCCGCCTTCAATTTCGGAACACAGGCGATCGTGCAGATCTTTCTCAACAATGCGCTGCGTTCCTACGGGGCAGCATCGGTCTACGGAAGTGACGTGTGCCTCGCGGTAGCCGGTGTGGCGAACAAAGTCAATACCCTGGCCAATGCGATGATCGTCGGGATGACGAACGGATTGCAGCCGATCTCCTCGTATAATTTCGG
>JAFRLD010000130.1 GCA_017431395.1 Bacillota bacterium
ATCCACGCGACCCTTCAGTCCCATCCGGATGTAACGACGCGAAGCGAAGGCGAAGAACCTTACAGAAGAGTCATCATCGAACTGAAAAAATAAAGAAAACAGGAGTCCGCGCTAAGCGGACTCTGTTTGTATGGAGACATTATGGAAGATACGATTGCAGCCATCGGAACACCTCTGGGTGAAGGAGGAATCGGAGTCATAAGGATCAGCGGACCGCAGGCACAGAATGTACTTGAAGAAGTATTCGAGCCTGGCGGGGATGGAGGCAGCCTCACCGGCCGCCGGCTGATGTATGGCCGGATCATAGATAAGGATCATAATCATATCATTGATGAATGTATGGCCGTTTTTATGAAAGGTCCGAAGACTTATACCGCAGAAGATACGGCAGAAATAAGTTGTCACGGGAGCATGGTATCCCTGCAGAATGCCCTGCAGTTGGTCCTTCGCAAAGGAGCCAGACTGGCAGAGCCCGGGGAATTCACCAAGAGAGCATTTCTGAACGGGAGAATCGACCTGTCTCAGGCGGAAGCCGTGATCGATGTGGTGAAGGCGAAGACGGACCGCAGCTTCGATGTGGCGATCTCCCAGCTTCAGGGAGGCCTTTCCCTTAAAGTGTCCGAAATAAGAACTATGCTTCTGGACCTTCTCGTAGATATAACGGTCAATATCGATTATCCGGATGAGGATATCGAGGAGATCACTTATGAGAAGATGGAGGATAATATCGTATTGATCAGCGAGAAGATCTCGGGCCTGCAGGAGACCGCACATACCGGACGGATGCTCCGGGAAGGCCTGCGGGTCGTGATCACCGGACGGCCGAATGTAGGCAAGTCCTCCTTGATGAATGCCCTTCTCCGTGAAAACAGAGCGATCGTTACAGAGATTCCGGGAACAACAAGGGATACGATCGAGGAAAGCGTCAGTATCCGGAACATCCCGATCCATCTGATCGATACGGCAGGGATCCATGAGACCGAAGACGTCGTCGAGAAGATGGGGATCGAACGCAGCAAAGACGCATTTAATCATGCGGACTACATCATCCTGGTGCTGGATGCGAGTGAGGAACTGACAGAAGAAGACAGGATGCTGATGTCCTATATCGGCGGACGTAATTCGCTGGTACTGATGAACAAGCAGGACCTTGGCATGAAGCTGGATCCGGAGGAGATCCGGGCCGCCCTCCCCTCCTGCCGGCTGCTTCCCGCATCGATAAAGAACGGAACAGGTCTTGATGAGCTGGAAGATGAGATCGAGTCTCTGGTCTACGGAAGCAACAGTCCGAGGGAAGACCATGTGATGGTGAACAATGTGAGACACATCCACCTGCTTGAGCAGGCATCGGAGGATCTGAAGAGATCATTACAGATGATCCGGAGAGCCGAGCCGCTGGATTTCATCGAAGTGGATGTCAGAAGCGCATATGATGCATTAGGCGAGATCATCGGAGAAACGGTTTCCGATGATATTCTGAATGAAGTATTCTCCCGGTTCTGTCTTGGGAAGTAAGTAATAGAGGAACAATATGGCGAAGTACCAGATGGGAACATATGATGTGATCGTGATCGGAGCAGGCCACGCCGGATGTGAGGCGGGGCTTGCCTGCGCGCGCCTTGGGAAAAAGACATTGATGCTTTCGATCAATCTGGAGGCTGTGGCTATGATGGCATGCAACCCATCCATCGGAGGCACCGGCAAGGGACACCTGGTCTGTGAGGTCGATGCCCTTGGCGGAGAAATGGGACTGAATATCGATAAGACATTCATCCAGAGCCGGATGCTCAATACAGCCAAAGGGCCTGCGGTGCATTCCCTTCGCGCACAGGCGGATAAGAACCAGTATCACATCGAGATGAAAAAGACGCTGGAAAAAGAGCCGCTGCTGCAGCTTAAGCAGGGAGAAGTCGTGGACCTGCTTTTGGAAGAAGACGAAAACGGGAGCCAGAGGGTATGCGGTGTCATCCTGAGGACCGGGAGCATCTACCGGGCGAAAGCGGTCATTCTGGCTACCGGAACATTTCTGGGAGGAAAGGTCTTCATAGGAGACAGCGTGTATGAGAGCGGTCCGAACGGTCTGGCACCATCGACAGAGCTTGCTGAGAAACTCCGGGAGTATGGGCTTCCCATGCGCCGGTTCAAAACAGGAACGCCGGCCCGTGCTCTTGCGGCAAGTCTGGACTACGAGAAGATGATCCCTCAGGACGGGGATCCGGAGATCACCCCCTTCTCTTTCATGAACGACCAGATAGAGCCATTTGGCGGGGATCAGATCCGCTGCTGGCTGACCTATACCAATGAGAAGACCCACGAGGTCATCCGGGCGAACTTCCAAAGGTCTGCCCTGTTTGGCGGACAGATCGAAGGGGTCGGTCCTAGATACTGCCCTTCGATCGAGGACAAAGTGAACCGGTTCGCAGACCGTAAACGGCATCAGACCTTCATTGAACCGGAAGGAAGATACACCGACGAGGTCTACATTCAGGGGATGTCTTCCTCTTTACCGGAGGATGTGCAGGATGCCTTCTACCGTACCATCGATGGCCTGGCGGATCTGGAGATCGTGCGGCCGGCTTATGCTATAGAGTATGACTGCATCGATCCGCTTGACCTTAAGGCGACCCTGGAGAACCGGACGATCGGGAACCTGTTCTGTGCCGGTCAGTTCAACGGTAGTTCCGGCTACGAAGAAGCTGCCGCGCAAGGCCTGATGGCCGGGATCAATGCCGTTTTGAAGATGGACGGCAAAGAACCTTTTATCCTGGACCGCAGCGAGGCATACATAGGCGTACTCATTGACGATCTCGTGACCAAGGGAACGAATGAACCCTACCGGATCATGACGAGCCGGGCGGAATACCGCCTGCTTCTCCGTCAGGACAATGCCGACCTGCGGCTGACCGAAAAAAGCTATCAGATCGGGCTGGCGTCAGAGGAGCGGTACCAGAGAATGCTCCACAAGCGCGAGATGATCGAGAAGGAAACAGAACGTTTAAGAAGAATGGTCGTCCAGCCGGATGTGATCAACCCGATCCTCACAGAAGCCGGGAGCACGCCCATCAGCAGTGCGGCCCCCCTGATCGACCTGCTCAGGCGGCCGGAGATCACTTATGAGATGACTGCACCCGCAGATCCGGAGCGCCCTGCCCTCTCCCATCATGAGCAGCAGGCGCTAAAAGGACCGATCCGTTATGAGGGATACATCGAGAAACAGATCCGGCAGGTAGAACGTTTCAAGCGGCTCGAAAACCGGAAGCTGCCGCAGGATCTGGACTACATGTCGATCGAGGGTCTGCGCATCGAGGCAAGGCAAAAGCTGGACCAGCTCCGTCCGGTCTCTGTGGGTCAGGCATCCAGGATCTCCGGCGTTTCCCCTGCAGACATCAATGTACTGATGGTGGAACTGGAGCGGGCAAGAAGATCGAAGTAAGAAAGTTTTAAGGCGGAGCACGGCGGGAGCATGGCATTGATTGGAGAAGAAACGATGGAGCAGCTGAGAAATCTGATAAAAGCTGTGAACGATAAGGATGCAGAGCGGAAGGAAGACCAGCTTTTGCAGTACATGGAACTCGTGCTGGAACGAAACCAGCATGTGAACCTGACGGCGATCACAGACCGGGACGAGTTTATAAGAAAACACTATATCGAGTCCCTTGCAGCGGCTGCCCTGCCGGAATTTCAAGCAGCAGAGACCGTGATCGATCTCGGGACCGGCGGAGGATTCCCCGGGGTGCCACTGGCGATCGTGTTCCCGGAGAAACAGTTCACACTGGTCGATTCGCTGAACAAGAGGATCCGGATCATACAGGAATTCTGCGAGACGCTTGGGATCAGGAATGTCACGGCAATCCATGGGCGTGCGGAAGACCTGGGACAGCAGGAAGACCTGCGGGAATCCTTCGAAGCCTGTGTTTCCCGTGCGGTAGCGGATATGCGCGTGCTGGCCGAATACTGCCTGCCGTTCGTGAAAGTTGGCGGAGCCTTTATCGCTTACAAAAGCTCTGACTGCAGCGAGGAACTGCAGGGAGCGAAGCGGGCGATCGGGCTTCTCGGCGGAGGCGCCTGCCGTCTGGCCTCTGCAGAGTCCGAGGAACATCTCCTGGTAGTGATCCCTAAAGATAAGCCGACTCCGAAGCAGTATCCCCGCCGGGCGGGAACGCCTGGAAAGAAGCCGTTATAACCGGCGCCGGGAGATGGTATAAATTTACAGTATAATAAATATATGGTAAACCCTGCCATTTCAACAGTTTCACGTTTCACGTGAAACATTTTCTTTTTTTGTGCAGAAATATAATGCGTGACGTATGAATATAATTAGTATATAATGAAACGGTATTATTTTTAGAAGCATTGAAACGGAGGACACAAATTGGGAAAGGCAATTGCGATTTTTAACCAAAAGGGCGGAGTAGGCAAGACAACGACGAACATCAACCTTGCAGCCTGTCTGGCTATGAAGGGGAAGAAGGTCCTCGTTCTTGATATTGACCCGCAGGGAAATACGACCAGTGGGCTCGGGTTTTCCAAGAGAGACCTGGATCTTACGACCCATGAGATCCTGATCGAGGATGATGTCCATCCGGCGGAAGCCGTTCTGCCGACTGGGGTTGAGAACCTTTATATCATGCCGGCCAGCGTGCAGCTGGCAGGAGCCGAGGTCGAGCTGATCAATATGCCGGGACGTGAGAAGAGGCTAAAAATGGCCATCGATATCCTGAAGCCGGATTACGATTATATCTTCATCGACTGTCCCCCATCGCTGGGATTTCTTACGATCAATTCCCTGACCGCAGTGGATTCCGTTCTGATCCCGATCCAATGCGAGTTTTATGCACTGGAGGGCGTCAGCCAGCTGATGAGCACGATCGATATCGTCCGGACGAACCTGAATCCGGACCTGGAGATCGAAGGCGTCATCTTAAGCATGTTTGACGGCAGGACCAACCTCTCGGTACAGGTCGTTGAGGAAGTCAAGAAATACTTCCGGGAGAAGGTCTACGCTACGGTCATTCCGAGAAATGTCCGGCTGGCAGAGGCGCCAAGCCATGGGATGCCGGTCATTCAATATGATCCGCGCTCTACGGGAGCACACGCTTATATGGAATTCGCCGACGAGTTCCTTGAATCTGAGGGGGCTAAATAAATGGCAGCACAGAAAAAAGCAAGGGGACTCGGCCGGGGCCTGGATGCGCTCTTTGGCGACGTTGAGGTAAGCCCGGCGAAGACGCGGTCTGCGCCGAAAAAAAACGGAAGTGCCGCGAAAACCGAGGTTGAGACGAAGGATGAATCTGAAGAGCTTCCGGATGGAGGCCTTCGATACATCGATATCAACGATATCAAACCGAATGCATCCCAGCCGAGAAAGAATTTCGATGAGGATAAACTGGAGGAACTGGCAGAATCCATCGATCAACATGGATTGATCCAGCCGCTTGTTTTGCGCGCGGCAGGACAGGGCTATGAGATCGTTGCAGGGGAACGCCGCTGGCGTGCCGCCCGTATGATCGGTCTGAAAGAGCTGCCCTGCATCGTCCGGGAACTCACCGATGAAGAAAACATGCTGATGGCGATCATAGAGAATATGCAGAGAGAGGATCTGAATCCGATCGAGGAGGCGGAAGGGCTGAAGCAGATGATCGACACCTATGGGCTGACGCAGGAGCAGGTCTCCCGGGGCGTCGGCAAGAGCAGGCCATATATCACCAACAGCCTGCGGCTTCTCAAACTTCCTCCTAAGATCCGGTATCTGACAGCAGAT
>JAFRLD010000131.1 GCA_017431395.1 Bacillota bacterium
AACAAGCCTTTGCCGAGAAAACGCCATTGCCCGCCGTGTGCATGGCCGGACAGGACGAGATCGATATCGCGGGAGGCGAGATACGCAGGGTAATACTCCGGATGATGGCAGAGAAGGACCTTAGGGCCAGCCAGCTGCTCAAACGCGTCCAGCCAGTCCAGCTTGGGGTAACCGAGTCCCGGAGCATCGCCGGCGGGCAGATCGTCCCAGCCATAGATCCTTGCTTTCATGGTGATGGCTGAAGTCAGGCCGCCGATATAGATCCCGTTCCAGCAGGTGTATTCGTTATCGAGCACATGAACGCCGTAGCCGCGGATCGTCTCAAGATCCTCAGGCGTCAGGATCCAGTCGTGGTTTCCTATGGAGAGAAAGGTCGGTGCAAAGGCTGGACAGCCCCGGAGAAGCTCCCGTGCGTTTTCCTGGTTCCGCAGATCATTCCGGGCGCGGCCATGGACCAGATCTCCTGCAATGCAGATGATATCCGGTCGATTTTTCCCAAGTGAAGATAGTATGTTTTCGCTCGGGCTGTTATGGAGATCGGTGAGAAGGGCGATGGGACAGGGCGCGTTCATATGGTATCTGGTTTCCTGCATCGTGACCTCCTTTCTCCGTAGTAAAATCATACAATAAAAAACGGGTTGCCGCACCCATTATTTCCGTCTGATGCGACAACCCATTAACAGTCGATAGCTTTAAGGCACCGATAGCATTTCGTCAGATTCAGCGAGCAACGCAGTATGACGGAATGATAGCAAGCCTTTAGCCGAAGTATCTCTTCAGCAGGCCTTCGAACGCCTTGCCGTGTCTGGCTTCGTCGCGAGCCATCTCGTGAACTGTGTCATGGATCGCGTCGAGGTTCAGAGCCTTAGCCTTCTTAGCCAGCTCGAACTTGCCAGCGGTAGCGCCCCACTCAGCGTCCACTCTCATCTCGAGGTTCTTCTTGGTGGAGTCGGTAACGACTTCGCCCAGCAGCTCTGCGAACTTAGCAGCGTGCTCTGCTTCTTCGAACGCAGCCTTCTCCCAGTAGAGACCGATCTCAGGATAGCCTTCTCTGTGAGCGACTCTGGACATAGCCAGATACATACCGACCTCGGAGCACTCGCCATTGAAGTTGTCTCTCAGGCCCTGGATGATCTCTTCATCAACGCCCTTGGCAACGCCGACAACGTGCTCTGCAGCCCATTCTCTTTCGCCTTCTTCTACCTTGTTGAATTTCTCAGCAGGAACACCGCACTGAGGGCACTTTTCCGGTGGTGTGTCGCCTTCATGAGTGTAACCGCATACTGAACATGTCCATTTCATTGTCTTGTTCCTCCTTATTGCAATTTATAGAAAAATAATATTTGCATACAACATACATAGTGTACATTTTAAGTCCAAGTTAGTCAACTCTTTTCACAGGACTTTCACTTGTCCCGGCGTACCGAAAAATGTATAATGTAGTCTATGGATAAGATAAGAATCATTACCGTCCTCTGCATTCTTGGGCTTGCCTCGCTGGCGCTCTCCGGTTGCACGACGTTCAACAATTTCAAGGAAGCCTTTATCGACAAACCGTCGAGTCAGTCACAGACGATCAGCATCGGGGTATACGAACCGATGAACGGCGAAGATAAGGAAGGCGCGAAGGCTGAGCTGGCAGGGATCGAGCTTGCTCACGAGATGATGCCGGAAGCGGATGGTCTCGAGGTCAATCTGATCTATGCGGATAACAGCTCTGATATCGCGGCTGCTGAGACCGCGATCAACACACTTCTCGCCAAAGAGCCCGAGGTCGTCCTCGGCAGCTATGGGAGCATCTATTCCCTCGTTGCCGGAGAATATGTCGCGGAGGCCGAAACACCTGCGATCGCGATCACCAATACGAACCCGCTGGTGACCAGAAACAACAGCTACTACTTCCGTGTCTGCTACATCGACGCGACTCAGGGACGTCTGCTCGCCCAGTATCTGGACTCCACCGGAGAAAAAAAGACCGGGGTCCTGCTTCCGGAGAAGGACGATGCGGCTACCGCGATGACGACGGCATTCGTAGATGAGTTCAAGAAGCTGACAGAAGACGATGACGCGATCACCTACTATGAGAAATATACGACCGGTGACACCGATTTCACGGAGCATCTGAAGGCGCTCAAGAAATCAAAGGTGAAGAGCGTGCTTCTGCCCGGCGAATATACCGACGCGGCCAACATCATCAAGCAGGCGAGCGAGATGGGGCTGGATGTCACGTTCCTTGGGACTATGAAGTGGGGCGGCAGCGACTTCCTCAAGGCGATCACCACAGATGAGAACGGGGAGCCTACATACATCGTCGATTCCGAGAAGCTGGCCTTCGTCCAGTTCTTCGCCGCCAAAGGGGGCAAGGATACAGCTACGATCAGTAAGACACGAAAAGCTTTTCTGGACGCTTATCATCAGAAATACGGACAGAGCGAAGAGCCGGATGAAGCCGTTGCCCTGGGATTCGATGCTTATGGCATAGCGATCGACGCGGTCCTTCGCGCCTCGAAGGAGACTGGAGAGGAGCTTCCGAGTGGAGAAGCCATTCGGGATGTGCTTATGTCCGATGGATATGAATTTGACGGCGCTTCCGGAGTCATCCGTTTCAACAAGAGAGGGGACCCGAAAAAAACAGCTTATATCAGCACATGGGCGAAAGGAACCATTAAGGCGATCTACACCATTGATGCTGACCAACAATAGAAAGGAGTTTTATTATGGAAAAGAAAATCAACGACGCACTGGATCAGATCAGACCGTTCCTGCAGAGAGATGGTGGAGATATTGAGTTTGTAGAATATACAGATGACAATATCGTGAAAGTCCGCCTGCAAGGCCACTGTGCAGGATGCCCGGGCGCTCAGATGACCATCAAGGGCGTTGTAGAGAGGATCCTTCAGGAGAGCTATCCTGAGATCAAGGGCGTAGAGGCCGTTCAGTAACATGAATAGCGCAGACCTCGAACAAATCAAACGCAGGATCGAAGAATACCGGACAGAGATGGTTTCCTCTCTGTCCGCTCTCATATCTATCCCAAGTATCGCCGTGCGGCAGACGGGACCGGAGCCTTTCGGCAAACCGGTACAGGAAGCTTACGAAGCCATGCTGCAGATGGGGACGGAGTCCGGCTTCGCGATTTATGATGCGGACCATTTCGGAGGCCACATCGATTTCAAGGGGACCGGCGACGGGATCTTCGGTATCGTAGGCCATCTGGATGTGGTCCCTGAGGGAAGCGGCTGGGACTTCGAACCCTTCGGGGGCGAAGTCATCGACGGGTATGTCTGCGGCCGCGGGACCATGGACGATAAGGGGCCGGTCATAGCTTCGTTTTATGCCATGAAGGCCCTGAAAGACTGCGGGCTCGTGCCGGAGAAAACGGTTCGCCTGATCCTTGGACTCGATGAGGAGACGAACTGGGAAGGGATGGGGCATTACCTCGCTTTCGTCCCGGATACTCCGGACTGCGGGTTCACGCCCGATGCGGATTTCCCCGTGATCCATGGCGAGATGGGGATCCTTGTTTTTGATCTCGCCCGCAAATTCGGCCGTTCACAGGGCAAAGGGCTTCAGCTCCGGCAGGTCACCGGCGGCACAGCAGCCAATTCCGTCGCGGATGCGGCGCGTGCTGTGATCTACCGGGATGATGGCGGCAGCTACGAAGAGATCAAGTCTGTCCTGTCCGCCCTTCGGGAGGCAAATGGATGGAAGATCAACTACAAGGGGATCGGCAAGAGCCTCGAGATCCGCACCCAGGGGATCTCTGCCCATGGGGCGAAGCCGGAGCAGGGCCTGAATGCCATCTCCGTTTTGATGAGCGCGCTCGGCTGCCTGCATTTCGCCAGCGACGATGTGACGGAATTCATCCGGTTCTATAATGATCACATCGGCTTCGACCTGCATGGGGAGCGGATCGGCTGCGCCATGTCCGATGAAGCTTCCGGCCCGCTGGTCTGGAACGTCGGCATGATCGACCTGAACAAAGGCTCTGTGCGCCTTACCATCAACGTCCGTTATCCAGTTACCGCAGAGGACACCCAGGTGTACGATGCCATCGCCGCCGCGACCCTGCCGTTTGAGCTCGGGATCATCAAGGGGAAGCATCAGCCACCGATCTTCGTACCGGCAGAGGATCCGATGATCGAATCCCTGATGGATATCTACAGGAGAGCGACCGGGGATGAGGAGAGCCAGCCTTTGGTGATCGGGGGCGGCACATATGCCCGCGCCATGGAGGGGATCGTCGCATTCGGGGCCAGATTCCCGGGCAAACCCGAGCTGGGCCACCAGAAGAACGAGAAGATCTCCATCGATGATCTCGTACTGCTCGCACAGATCTATGCAGAAGCGATCGGTACGCTGGCGGGATGTGCCAGGCCTGAGGTCAAAGCTGAGCCGAAGGTCGAAACAGATCCCGAAGCGCAGCCTGAAACAAACGGAGAATAAACCATGGAATCCGGCAGTGAGAAGAGGACTTTAAGACAAAAGATCCGAGACAACAGGACCTTCCTGATCGTCCTGTCCTCTTCGATTGCCTTCTCCCTCGCCCTGGCCGGCATATATGCGTATGTCTCTTTCATCACTTCTGATCTGACGATCCAGATCGACAATAAGGTCGCGCCCTGCCAGAGCCGCGAGGAGACCGTCGGTGATGTTCTAAGCGATATCGGCTTCAAGGTCGGTAAATACGATATCGTAGAGCCGGCACTGGACGAAAAAGTCAGCGACGACACCGACATCCATGTCCAGCGTGTCACCAAAGAAAAAGAACAGGTCGAAGAATCGACCCGTTTCAAAACTGTTAAAGAGGATGATGCTAACCTGAACAAGGGGACGACGGAAGTTGCCCAAAACGGCAAGAAAGGCAAAGACCTGGTCACCTATCTGGTCACCTATACCTCCGGCGAAGAGACCGCCCGGGAGGAGATCGCCAGAGAAACGATCAAGAAGCCTGTCGATAAGATCGTCCACGTCGGGATCCGGGAGCACATCGACGGGTTCGCTTATACGCGAAAAGAGGTCTTCCAGGCGACCGCCTATACCGGCGGCGGAACGACGGCCACAGGTACGCGCGCGCGTGTCGGTGAGATCGCCGTCGACCCCCGGGTGATCCCCCTCGGGACCTCCGTCTATGTAGAAGGATTCGGCGTGCTCCGCGCGGAGGATACCGGAGGTGCGATAAAAGGTCACATCATCGATATCTATATGAGCTCCGGCTCCGCCTGCAGAAGCTGGGGCAGGCGCAACGTTACCGTGTATCTGCCTTAAGATCCACCATCATCGAATCGTACGACATGCACATGACCGTATCCGGGTTGACCTTCATCCATACGGACTGGTCTCCTCCGGTCCCGTTATACAGGATCACCTGAGCTGCTTCATTCAGTATTTTCTTGAATTCCTCCATGTACATATCATAGGTTATGCCTTCATCATCCTTGAGGTAAGCGGAATTATCGTACTCGTTTTCCCCGTACTGGAGATCGATCGATCCTTCGATGACCTCAAGCCGTTTACATCCGCCTTTCAGGTTCAGTTTATACACATTCGTCGTATCCCATGAATCCGCTCCGTAGGAGGAGAGATTGCAGTAGATCGAGAATACGCCTTCTTCCTTGCTGTTGAAGACCGCATAGCTTGAAGTATCCCGCGAAACATCGTAGAACGCATCCTGATACTGTGTCCCGCGGTTCTTGCATTCATAGTCCACTTCCTTCGCTTTGCCATCGACCGTCGTATAGATGTGGAGTTTGCCGTAACCGTAGTATTCCTTCGTGAAGAAGAACAGCTCCGGCCAGATATCCCCGTTGACATCGCAGACGGCAACGGAGGCCTGTACATCCTCTTCATATCTCCGTATGCCATCTTCGTTCTCCTGAAGAACTTCTATGTAGGCCTTTTTCCACTTGTTCGAAGTCAGTACCTTGATGTCCGATTTGATGTCCGTGAACGCTTCCTTGTCACCGGTGATCTTGATCGCCCGCTTGATGAGCGCTTTCGCGTCGACATAACGTTCCTGATCGACATACATCTGTGCCAGTTCCAAATAAAGCTGCGTGTCTTCCGGCCGCTGCTGCATCAGCTGCAGGTACATCGCCTCAGCTTCCTTATATTTCTCATCCTGCACCAGCTGCTCCGCCTGCTTGACCGAATTCATGTAGGCTTCCTCCTCCAGCTCCCGTTCATGGGCCTGGTAGAGGAGCACGCCGGTGACTATGGCGATCCCTATAATGATGACCGCGATCACAGCCGCGATCTTAAGACGCGTCTTCGTAATGATCGGAGGCTTGGCCGGCATGATCTGCACCGGCTCGTAGTCCTTGATGCGGTAGATCGCCGGTTCGTCTTCTTCTTTTGGCTCTGCCGCTTTCGCCGCCAGCTTCGCTTCCGCCGCTTCAAGCACCTTCCGGAAATCCTCCGGATCCGGTTCCTTCACCGCTTCGCTCTCCCCGGCAGCTTCGGCCCCCTCACCTTCTTCGGCCCCTGCAGGTTTCTCCGCAGACCCTTCTGTATCTTCACCGGACCCAGACGCCGCCGCATGCTCCAGCTCCATCTCGGTCCAGCTGAAATGCGCGGTGTTCGCCAGCTTGTCTTCTTTGTATTCTTCCGGCGGGGATGGGACCTCAGGTTCCTCTTCGGGTTCCTCTTCGGCTTCCTTTTCGGGTTCCTCTTCGGATCCCTCCGGAGCATCCTCTGCAGCCGCCTCGTGCTCCGCCGGAGCATCTTCCGGCACACTCTCCTCTGATGGAGCCTCTGTTGCTTCTGCTGTTTCTGCTCCTTCAGCCGGTGCTGCCTCTGCCGACTCCGGTTCCTCCTCGGCTGTCTCCGGTGCTTTCGGCTCTTCCCGTCCGTACCAGAACCCCGGACCCTGGATCAGGTCTTCCTCCAGTTCCTTTCGTTCTATTTCCTTTTGTTTTTCGAGCTCCTCCTGCGCTTTCAGGTCTGCCTGCCTGCGTTCCTCGCAGGTCCGCTTCTGTTCTTCTTCCTGCTGCAGGCGTTCCTCTTCACGCAGCTGTCGCTCTTCTTCTTTTTGTTTTTCTCTCTGTTCTTTTTTTTCTTCGAACTCTTCCTTCTTCTGTTGGAACTGCTGCTTCGCCGCGTCCGCAGCCCATCCGGTCCCGGTCCTGACGTTCTTTCCCAGATTCCCCAGTAGGGATTTCGCCTTCTCGAGATATGGCTTCGCCTGGGATGCCGCTTCGGAGGCACGCTCCGCCGCACCGGACGCAATTCCTGCCGCGCCGGCTGCGATATGTTTCAGCTCCTCCTTCAGATGTTCTCCGGACTCCTCCGGCTCCTCGGCGGGTTCTTCGGATGGCTCCGCTTCTTCGGATGGTTCCGGCTCAGAAGTCTCCTCCGGTTCCGCAGATTCTTCCGGCTCCTCAAAAGCCCCGGGCTCTTCGGATGGCTCCGCCTCTGCCGGCTCCTCCGGGATCTCAGGCTCCTGTGTCTCCTCCGGCGCCTCTTCTTCGTCCCAGTCGTCCCAATGTCCATCTTCTGCAGGCTCATCCGGGGGCTCCCACCATACCGGATCTACCGGGACCGAAGCTGCCTGGACCGGTTCTTCGGACACCTCAAACTCGACCGCTTCTTCCGGCACGAGATTCTGTTCATCGATCTCATCCTGGATCAGACCGGTCGGTGCTCCACAGTTTTCACAAAAAACACTATCGTCAGGAATGATCGTCTGGCAATTTCTGCAAAACACGTTCCTTCCTCCTTATCGTTCTATCGGATCCGTTCAGCTTCCTGCTCCCCGCGTTCTAACGCAGGAATCCCAGTGAGCGGATGATCGGGGGCTCGACGGCCCTGCCTTTGCAAACCGAAACGAAAGCGATGATCTTCACCACGCCCAGAATGATGCACAGGATCGCTGCGGCTACCGGTACGATCACGGTCCAGCAAAGCAAAACCGCGATGATCGAAAGCAATGATTCCACGACCACAAACTTCAGGCCCTGGCGCATATGGAATTCTGCAAACGGCGAATTCTGCCCGGCGAGCAGCGCGATGATCACGCCGAGCGGCCCCAGAAGGTATGCCGCCATAGCCGTCACCTTATTATCTGAAATATCCTTCTCATCAAATTCATCTGTATGATCCCAGGTCGGTCCCTCAAGTCTATAGGTATAAGGCTCCTCCGGCTCCGGAACCTCCTCTTCCTCTGCGCCTCCGACAAAGACCGCCGGCATGGCAGGCTCATCGTAGTTCTCTCCACCGGTCGGCGGACCCCAGGAATAGTCCGTTCCCTCGAATTCCTTCGCCGCATCTTCCTGCAAAGGCTGGTCCTCCAAAGGCTGGTCCTCCGCAGCGATCCCTTCCTGCGCGTCCTCGAACGCCGCTATATCCTCTGCCCCCGCATCCGGGGCTGCTTCTACCGACTCCTCTGCCGCATCCATAACTGCATCTGCGGGTTCCTCCGGGGTTACATCCGCGGGTTCTTCTGCCGCAGGGGTGGGCTCCAGCTTGGCACCGCATCTTCTGCAGAATCTGGCTGTATCAGAAACTTCTACTCCACAGTTCTGGCAAATCTTCATACGAATCCTCCCCGTATCGTTCATTTTCTCTCATGTCTTGTTACCTTAACGCGTATAGTATACCATATGTAGGTGCTTTCGGGAGAAGTATTTTCCATATATCTACATTTTTACCCGGAATTTTCACTTAGTGAACGGGGTCACTTAGGTCCTTGAGAGCGATTTTGCGGAATTCATGGGCGTGCACTCCCATTAAAGAAAGGATCTCACACCCAGTAAATGACCGACATTCCCTCAATCTATGGGTGTGAAACGCGGAGATTCTTGGGTGTGCAC
>JAFRLD010000132.1 GCA_017431395.1 Bacillota bacterium
CTTCTTTCACACGCGAGAGAGGAAGTGCCAGATTCATCCGGATCGAATCCGGCCGGTCAAACTGCCGCCCGTCCTGCCAGAGGATCCCGACCTCGACCCCGGCGAGCAAAAGCTGGTCTAACGTTTCGCCATGCTCCGAGAGCCACTTCCCGCAGTCAAGAAGCAGCATATATGTTCCCTCCGGGCGGGATACCTCGACGCCCTGGAAGTTCTCCCGGATGAAATCCACTGCGTAATCCACGTTCCCCGTGAGCACCTGCCTGAGTTCATCGACCCAGAGGCTGCCATCGGAACTGTATGCTCCGATCAGGGCATGCATCGACAGCACGTTCATGGCATTGTAGACGCTCAGGGCGGACTGCCGCCAGATCCGTTCCCGCAGGTAATCGTTATAGATGATGTGATAACTTCCGACGAGGCCGGCCAGATTGAAGGTCTTCGAAGGCGCATAGAAGGCGACCGTCCTGCTGCGGGCATCCTCTGAGACCGACTGCAGAGGGATGTGCCGGTTCCCCCGAAGCGTCAGGTCGGACCAGATCTCATCGGAGATCACATAGACATCGTTCCGGGCGAAGATCTCGAAGGCCTTCTCCAGTTCCTCCCGTGTCCAGACCCTTCCGGTGGGGTTGTGCGGCGAGCAAAAGATCATCGTATGGATGTGGTGTTTTCGGATCTTCTCCTCCATGTCCTCATAATCCATCCTCCAGATCCCGTCCTCATCCTTCACGAGGTCGCTTCCGATCAGGTGATAGCCGGACATGCCGACTTCTTCGAGAAAGCCCACATAGGTCGGAGCATGTACCAGTACATTATCACCCGCGGAGCACAGGACCGCGAGCGCGCTGAGCACACCGCCCAGGACCCCGTTCTGATATCCGATGTGTTTCTGCTGCAGGCCCTTCACGCCGTTTCGGCTCTCGTGCCAGTGAATGATACTGTCGTAATACTCCTTCCGGGGGGCGAAATAACCGAACGCCGGATGCTGCGCCCTGGCAATGATCGCATCACAGATCGCCGGCACCGTAGGGAAGTTCATGTCGGCGACCCACATTGGGATCTGATCATATCCTTCTTTCGTCGTTCCCTTCGGCGCGATGCCATACGGATCCTCCTCCGGAGCGACCGCAATGGCATCCATCCCTTTTCTATCCAGAATGCTTGTAAAATCAAACTGCATCCCCTTGTTCTCCTTTCTGTTCCGGTCCCTCAAGGCGCTCCAGCTTCGCGCGGAAGCTGATGGCCCGCGGTGTATCCATCTCATCAAACTGTATGATATGCGCTTTTTTCGTCAAATCGACATCGACAACGGTGCCCTCTCCGAAGAGAAAATGCCCGACCCGCTCTCCGCGGGCAAAGACCTCTGTCTCCTCGTCCCTTCGCAGGATCTCATCCGTCCGGTCAATGTAATTTCTCGCCTCCCGGACCAGTCCCTCCTGCGGGGGAGCTGTGTATTCCAGAAGGTCCTGGTCGATGTCCAGGATGAACCGTGACGGATACCTCGGTGAACCGTCCAGATTCCGTCCGTCGGCAGTGGTCAGGTAAAGGGCTTTCTCCGCCCGGGTCATGGCGACGAAGGCAAGCCTCCGTTCCTCCTCCATGCCCTCTCTGGTCGTGATCTTTCGGGACGGGAAGATCCCTTCACTCATGCCGCACAGGATCACGTGCGGGAATTCCAGGCCTTTCGCCGCATGGACCGTCATCAGCTTGACCTTGTCCGGCTGCTCCGCCGTATCGGAATTGGAGAACAGCGCC
>JAFRLD010000133.1 GCA_017431395.1 Bacillota bacterium
CGCCGCAGCCTGCGAATATCCACATCATCGCGGATACCATGAGCGCAGCTGCCGCAAACTTGCTCCATCTTCTCATAAAACATCCCTCCTACTCGTTTCATACGATGATATATGACATTATAAACAATATTCTCAATATTTGCAATTGTATTGCAGTGTATACATACGTTCTAAAAAAATACTCACATTTCAAAAAAACAGGATGACATCATCCCAACCTTGTGCTATAATACACTTCGCGAGATGATCCATTAGCTCAGCTGGGAGAGCGTCTGGGTGACAACCAGAAGGTCATTGGTTCAAGTCCAATATGGGTCACCAAAAAAAACTGCTGCACGGATGCAGCAGTTTTTTATGCCTTCAAGAAGCTGAGTTATGAGAAATTAACATTCGAAAATGAAAGCATTTTTTTCTAGTGAGCTAGCAAAATTCCTCTATATTAAGCAGTTAATTCTTTCTAACCCCACCTCTGCGCTAAGCACTTTGCACTGTTTTTAAACACTGCCTGCTTGGATACTTTGTATTTGGGCCCATGCCCTTCTTTGTGGCGAGGTGCGGGGGGAAATGCCGGAGCGGATTCCCGCAGGAGCAGCAGAGATCCGGCACTTCCTCCCACCCCTCGTCCCACAAAAAAGGAGCTGTCGCCCAAACGCAACAACTCCATAATCATTTCATTATTCCTTTTGACTACAGCGTCTGTCCCGTCAGCTTCTCGTAAGCCTCGATGTACTTAGCGATAGTCTTATCGATAATGTCCTGCGGGAGCAGGTAGTCGGAATCCGGATTCGCCTTAAGCCAGTCTCTGACGAACTGCTTGTCATAGGATGGCTGGGATCTGCCGGGTTCGTATCCTTCAAGAGGCCAGAAACGGGAGCTGTCCGGTGTCAGGACCTCGTCGCCGAGAACGATCTCGCCGTTCTCATCCAGACCGAATTCGAACTTGGTGTCCGCGATGATGATGCCCCTGGTCTTCGCGTAATCAGCGCATTTCTTATAGATGGCGATCGTCATATCACGGAGCTTTTCCGCGTATTCCCTGCCTTTGCCCGGGAATTCCTTCTCCAGAACATCGATGCTCTGCTCATAAGAGATGTTCTCGTCATGATCCCCGATCTCCGCCTTAGTGCTCGGAGTGTAGATCGGTTCCGGCAGCTGCTGGGATTCCTGCAGACCTTCCGGCAGTTCAATGCCGCAGACCAGGCCGGTCTTCTGATAGCTCGCCCATCCGCTGCCCGTGATGTAGCCGCGGACGATACACTCGATGGGCAGCATGGTCAGCTTGCGGCACATCATGCTGTTGCCATCGAACTGGGGCTGTCTGAAATACTCCGGCATGTCGTTCACATCCACAGAGATCATGTGGTTCGGCACGATGTCTTCCGTGTAATCGAACCAGAAACGGGACATCTGTGTCAGCACAGTTCCCTTCTTCTCGATCTTGTTCTTCAGGATCACGTCGAATGCGGAGATCCGGTCGGTGGCGACCATGATCAGGCTATCTCCGTTATCATAGATCTCCCGGACTTTACCTTCTTTGATCGGTGTAAATTCTTTCATGGATTCCTCTTTTCATTAATCGTCGTAGATCGAATCCTGGTCACGATCCAGGATCTCTCCGGTGTAAGCATCGATGTCATAGCTATATTCGATCTCTCCAGCCTGGAACTCCACTTCATAGACTGTGCGACCATCATCCATATCGAGATGGGCGTTGGAGTAAGCGATGTCAGCCTTTGATACACCAGCGTCTTTGCGGGCGATCTTCAGTGCCTTCTTCTCTCCGATCTCCTTCTGGGCTGCCGTCTCTTCTACAGCGGTCGTCTCCTCCGGAGCAGCTGTAGTCTCTTCTACAACAGTCGTCTCTTCCGCAACGGTCGTCTCTTCCGGAGGTGCCGCCTCTTCAGACTGTGAGCCACACCCTGCCATGGAGAACATCGCCACCAGGCAGATCGCGAGCCCGGCCGCCATCATAAGCAATGACTTCTTCGTTCTCATTTCTTTGTTCATTTCAGAACCTCTCCTTATTAACTAATCCCCAATAACGTTTACATTTTTATATGTCGTCCCCGAAGCTGAGTAGAATACAGCCTTCCAGATGTCCGAAATGAATGTGCTGGGCCGCGGAGCAATACAGATGGCCCCACGGGAAATCATAAAAGATCCCGTCCTCCGTGTCTCTTGTCGGCGGAATATCCATGTTCCTCTTAAGCCATTCCTCACAAATCTCCTGCTTCTCCCGGCTCGCGTCAATAACATCGCGCAGCGGCTTCTTCAGTTTCGGATCCAGCAGGATGACCTTATGGCCTTTTCTCGTGATCCGCATGGAAACCTGAAAATCCACGCCGTCGTTTTCGATCGGATGATTGAAGATCGATTCCAGATACCCATGCTGGTGCATCCTGAATACAGCCTTATCGATATCGATCTTTTCCAGATCTTCGATGGTCGTTTCCCCGCTCAGGATGATTCCATCGACTTCTACGATTCCTTCTTTGATTCTATCCATGTCTTCACCTCTCATGATACATATGATATTTCTGATTATAGCAGAAACAGCTTCCAAAAACCACCCGTTCAGAAATCTTTTTAGAGATCCGCCAGGTCATAGTCGAGCGTGATTTTCACATCGTAGCCCGGATAGGCTTCCTTCACCTTATCGGTCAGCTTTTGGCAGACTGCCTTCTTATCCGGCGCATCGAAATCCACCACGATATCAAAGCGGAGAGAGGCCGGTTCCTTCTCCATATAGAATCCATGGGCCTGCAGGATATACGGCTCGTTCAGCGCCATTGAGGTGATCTGCTGACGCACCTGCATCGCCTGTGGATCATGCATATTCACTGAGTAGACCGAGATCCCGGTCAAAGGGATCCCGTGCTCCTCAAGGACTTTTGCCGTGATCCTCCGCTGCAGCTCATCGAGCTGCCGTGCCGTCATATCCTCCGGCACCTCAATGTGTACCGATCCTACCAGACGGTCCGGCCCGTAATTGTGCAGGATCAGATCGTAAGCTCCCTTCACCTCCGGGAAAGAACGGATCGTCTTGCGGATCGCCGACGCGGTCTCAGCACCTGTTCGTTCTCCCAGGATCTCACTGATCGTATCCCTGAGCATCTCCAGACCGGCCTTAATGATAAACAGCGCGATGATGGCACCGAGCCAGGCTTCCAGCCGGACATGCCATACGATATAAATGACCGCAGCCACAAGCGTAGAGAATGACAGGATCGCATCGAACAAGGCATCCTTTCCCGAAGCGATCAGGGAATCGGAATTCACTTTTTCCCCGACGCTTTTCACATACCTTCCCAGAAGGATCTTGACCAGCACAGCTGCGGCAACTATGATGAGAGCCACCGTGGAATAATCCGGTGTTGCCGGGTCGATGATCTTTTTTACCGACTCGACCAGCGCGGTGATCCCGGCATAAAGAACGATCGCTGCAATGATCATAGCGCTCAGGTACTCAATGCGCCCATATCCGAGAGGATGCGCACGGTCCGGCTCTTTTGCCGCGAGCTTGGTACCGATGATCGTGATCAGTGAGGACATGGCATCGCTCAGATTATTGACCGCATCCAGCACGATCGCTACCGAATTGGACGCGAGTCCAATCACGGCCTTAAACGCAGCCAGCAGTACATTGGCCCCGATCCCTATAATGCTCGTTTGAATGATTTTTTTGTCCCGTTCCATATTGTTTATCTCCTTTCAGACCCATCCCATCCGGCCGCCAGCATGGCATCAAGGCGGTCCTGCTGCTCCTTTCGCGGCATCTCGTACCCGCACTGGTGAAAGTCCAGCACATCCGCGTCCTTCACGATCTCTTCGATCGGCGAACCTATCTCGGATTTGCTGCTGTGATTTCTCACAGCGGTAGCGATCGTCTCGATCTCTTCCTTATTATATAGCCCGGTCCCCTCCAGGAACCGCTTCACCGGTTCATAACCTGCATGAGCGTGGCCTTCCTGTTTTCCCGTCACGATCCGTCCATAGTCATGGCAGGAACAGGCGGCCGCCGCGAGCTCAGGGTCTGCCCCGCGCTGCAAAGCCAGCAGGTACCCGATCTTACCCGTTCCTATGGCGTGCACTTTCTCATAGATCGGGGTCGCATCCCTCTCCGGAATAAGTTTCGCGTATTTTTCGATCTCATCCAGCAGCATTCCCTGCATCGTGATCAGCCGGTTTTCCATTTTCTATCCTTCCTCTCTCTGTCTTATCGCTCTGAGCAGTTCCTCGGGCATTCGCCTCGCGCTCCGCACCGGAGAGCCGCCGTGCTCCCTCATAAATCCCAGTGTGAATCTCGTCTTCGGGTATTTCTCGATCAGCCGGATCCGCATGGATCTCGTATATCCTTTGGTTTCTACGAACATGCCATGGTATCTGAGATCCGATTCCTCCACAAAACACCGGTACATGATCGCGGAATTCGGTGCCGCACTATAGATGTACACCTCATCGCCTGGCTTGATGTTGTTATGTTGATGCCATTCGATGCTCCCGCCGCCCGCCTCGAAACCCGCGTCTATATCGTAGACCTTCGGATTGGACGGGATGATCCAGGCATCCGCGTTCACATGTCCTGCAGCTGCTTTGCCCGAAACGAGCCAGCAGCTTTCGCGAATCAGTTCCATCACCCTGCGGTCGGTCAGTGTATCATCCAGGAGCACGCTGATCCAGTGTTTTTTGTTCATATGCCAGGCCGGACAGATCCCGTGCTCCCTCGTCAGAGCCGGGATCTTCTCCGGATCCGCTTTAAGGTTGATGACCTCTGCGATCATCTCCGGATCCCTCGGGTTTTCTTCCGCCCCGATCTCCAGCTTCCCATAGGCCACCGTCAGGATGACGGCGTACCACTTACCATTCACCCGGCTTTTGAACGTCCCGTTGCCGGGATACTTCTCCCACGGGAATTCCGGCGTATCTCCAAACTCCGCCTCGATCATGGCCGCGATCCGGTTCGACTGGTCATAGAGAAAATCCACAGGCACGAATCCCGCGTCCCTCACCTGCGCCAGCACCTCAAGGTATTCCTGCCGGACCGATCCGACGAACTCCCCGGTCTGGTTTTTTGCCCGGATCGGCAGGTATTCCTCGCCTGTATCGAGATCAATGACCTGTCCCCGGATCCCGCCCTGGCTTCCCACCTCAAGGACCGCCCGGAACTGTCCGTCCATGAAGTCCTGCTGCCACCGGTATCCGCTCTCTGTTCTTTGAAATCCGGCCGCCTCCATCTTCGCAAAGGCTGGTCTCGACCGTCCAAAAAAATCCGTTTCCAGGCTCACTGTTCTCCCCCTCTTTGTCCAGCTTTTGCATATAATATATACTATAATCGGGTTGCTGTAAAATAGCAATTCTGTTATCATAATAGCGTTGGAATATTAAGGAGATTTATTGTATGGGAGAGAAAATCAAAGAGCGTGATTATATGTTCGACACCTTTCGTGGCATCCTGATGCTATCGATTCCGGTGTCTCATTTCACGAAGGCGTCAGCTAACTGGTATCAGGCGCTGTACGAACCCGGATTCGCGCACCTGTCTTTTTGCGGATTCATGTACATTACGATCAACGTGTTCGTTATGCAGGCATTCATGTTCCTGTCCGGATACTTTTCCAAGAAGCCTGACCGGGCCCGTGAGACATCGTTCCGCGGCGTACTCTGGCCCTACCTCGTCTTCACAACGATCACGATGATCGCAGGCTATGGCTTCGATGTGGGCATCGGTACCTGGTTCAGCTATCTGACCCCGCCGTTCGCGTTATGGTTCCTGTTCGCCCTGTTCATCTACCGGTTCACACTGAAGGATGTCATCAAGTTCGAGTGGGCGCTTCCGATGAGCATCATCATGATGTTTGCCGCAGGAGCCCTGCCGTTTGGCGAATACCTGGCGTTTGGCCGTATGTTCTCCTACTATCCGTTCTTCCTGATCGGCTACTACTGCTCGAAGGAGACGCTGGATAAGGTCCGGACTCTGAAGAATCATCCGGTGGTCCTTGCCCTGCTGGCCGCGGTGCTGGTCGGGGTCTCGATCTGGCTTGTATTCTATGGGCCGAGGCTCTCATGGTTCCTGCTAAAGGACTCCGCGGCTGCTCTGAAGGTACCTCTCTGGGAGGACTTCATCTGCCGGGGCCTGGTGTTCTGCCTGGCCTGCGGATGGATCGTACTCATGGTCAACATCCTGCCGAGCACGAAGAACTTCCTCTGCTATGTCGGGACGAACACGATGCCGATCTATATTTTTCATCTGGGTCTGCGTCACATCATCAAGATCAAGGGTCTGTATCTGGGTGCCATCGGCGCACTGATCGTCGCCTGGTTCGCACTGATCTCCCTCGTTCATAAGAAGCATAATAACTGGGCCATCTCGGTCACGGTCACCGTCCTCTCCATCGCAGGCGTCATCCTGCTCTGGAACTGCGGCATTCTGGATCCGCTGGTCGGCAAGTGTCCTAAGAATCTGGTCGTTTTCTTCCCGATGGTCTACGGCAGCGCGCTGCTGACGGGCATTTCCCTGTGCGCGCCGTTCTGGGTCAAACTCTACGACATCCTGACCGAGGGATTCCCCAGGATCCCGGCCATGGTAAACTGGCTCCAGAATTTCGGTAAACCGAAGGAAGATCCGGAGGATCCGGAAGGCAATCCTGAAAACTATTCGAATCGTCAGTAACCGGCAGCGGCCAGCCGGCCGCGTCCCTTCAACGAAAGGAGGCACATGATGCTGTTTTTGAAACCAAAAAAGGACATTAATCTAGGGCTAAAAAAATACCGCCACACCCCGAACGCGATCCTGCTCGACGTCCGTAATCCGGACGAATGCAAAAAGGGAACGATTCCCGGCAGCATCAACCTGCCGTTGAGCAAGCTCCGCATGGCGAAAACACTGATCCCGGACCCCGCAACACCGATTTTCGCCTACTGCATCAACGGCGGCCGGGCGGACCGGGCTGTCAAGAGACTGCAGCGCATGGGTTACACGAACTGTCAAAGCATCGGCGGTCTGACCGGATATAGCGGAGAACTGAAATAGGATATGAATATATGGAATAATATATAAGGAGGTATTATAAGGAGGTATTATAAGGAGGTATTATTATGGATACTCAAACATTAAGTGTATGGGCAGCGAAGCTTGTTGATATCTGCTCTACGATAGGAGTGAAGCTCCTGCTCGCACTGCTGATCTTCATTATCGGACGGATCGTAATAAAGAAGATCGTTTCGGTGTTGGACAAGATGAAAATGACAGAAAAGATCGATCCGGCAGTCCGGTCGTTCCTGCACAACTTCGTGAAGATCGCGCTTTATGTAGTGCTGGTCATCTCGATCATCAGCGTCCTCGGCGTACCGATGGCATCTGTGATCACCGTGCTTGCCACCTGCGGACTTGCCGTCGGCATGGCTCTGCAAGGGGCACTGGCCAACCTGGCCGGCGGGATCATGCTGCTGATCTTCCGTCCGTTCAACATCGGAGACTATGTGATCGCAGCGGATACCGAAGGCGTCGTCAAGGAACTGAACCTGTTCTATACGGTCATCCTCACACTGGATAACCAGACGGTCACTGTACCGAATGGCAATCTGATGGCAGGGAACATCACCAACCTGACGAAGGAGGATCTGCGCAGGGTCGATCTGACGTTCAACGTGACGGGCAATGACATCGCCGGAACGAAGAAGGTCCTGATGGAGCAGATGAAGGCCAATGATAAAGTATTGGATGAACCGGCACCACAGGCGGAGCCTCTGGAAGGGATCCCGGGCGGCATGAGCTTCACGGCCAGAGCCTGGGCGAAGACCGAAGATTACTGGGATGTCTATTTCGATCTCATGGAAGCGATCCCGACCGCACTTGGCGAAGCCGGAGTTGGCGGACCGCTGCCGGCATATCATATCGTGAATGACTGATAAAACTGTATGAATAAAACGAATGGGGGCTGCTCTGAAGCAGTCCCCATTTTGATTCCAGAAGCAACTCTTCCGATCATCCTACCGTATGATCCCCCGCCTGACCTTCATGGTCAGGATCCGGGTGACCGACCGGTCGATCTGTTTCCTGCTGATGGTCCCGTTCTTTACCGCCTTCCTGACCGCGCGGTAGACTTTTTTATAATCCCCGGTCACACATAGCATATCATTTCCGGCCTGGACCGCCCGGACGGCGGCCTTGCCCTCATCTCCTCCCACGAAATCCGTGACCCCTTCCATGGCAAGCCCGTCGGTGATGATGACGCCGTCAAAGCCCATTTCATTCCGGATGTATTTGTGGACTCTTTTGGAGAGCGATGCCGGCCGTTTCTTATCGAAGGCATAGACGATAGTGTGTGAAACCATCACCATGTCCGCCCCCGCCTTCATCCCGGTTTCGAATGGAAGCAGATCCCTCTTCTCGAACGTCGAAAGCTTTCGCTTGTCCCGGATGATCTGCCCGTGGGTATCTCCATTGCCGCCATAGCCCGGGAAGTGCTTTAAGGTGGATACCACCTGGTCTTTCCCCATCTGCCTGACCGTCCGCTTCACGAACTTCCGGGTCTGGCCTGCCTTCGTAGAAAACGATCTCTTATACATAAAGTCGCTCTTCTTATAGGCGACGTCCGCCACCGGCGCGAGATTGCAGTTGATCTTAAGGTCCTTCAGGAACCGGTCCTTAGATCTCGTATCCGCCGTGATCCCATCAAATCCGCCGGCCTGATAAACTTCCCGGGGCGAGCGGAATGGGGTCTTCCGATAGTTCCTGTAGAGTGATGCGCGGACCACGGTCCCGCCCTCTTCATCGACGGCGATCAGCATCTTTCGCTTCGATTTCTTCTGACAGGCGGCGAGCTTCTTCTTAAGGGTCTTCTTGCTGTTATCCCTGAAATCCTCACCAAAAAGGATGTATCCGCCAAACTGATAATGCTTCTGACGCTCGGACACGTGCGAAGACGGGAAGCTCACGAGCATCATCTGCGCGACCTTCTCGCTCAACGTCATCTTCTTCAGGATCTTTTTCACCTTCGCCTGGTCACCGGTAGCAGCGGAGCATACCGATGCGCCGCACAAAACGATCGTGATACAGATGATGATCCATGTTCTCCATCCGCTCTTCATGGCTGGCCCCTCTCCGGATCATAAACGACCCCTTCGTCGTACCTGTACTCCTGCTCCGTCTCCTTTACGGCTTCCGTGTATCCGGTCAGCGCTGCGAATGGCGCGAACTGTGCCGCCCGGTCCTCCAGGGACATCGGCCTGTGCTTCTTCGAAACCGGCCTGGAAAGGCCAATGATATCATCGTAGCGGTGCGGATCTTTCGACCCGGCGTTCTTGTTTCTCTGTGTGTTCATGCCTTATGTCCTCCGATCTGCCGGTTCCGGTCCCTGCCGGTCGCCCCTTCCTGCAGGCTCGTTCCGCTCAGGATCGCGTTCTTGCCGTATTTCTCCTTGATGGCCAGCATCGCTTTCTGCATCTGGTGCTCCTTCTCAAGCTCTTCGCGGTGTTTCTGCCGCTCCTTTTCCCGGGCCTCATAGTCCGTGAACATGTCGAGCTGCTCCCCGCTCTCGATCGCAGGCTCTGTCTTCGCCTCCGACTCTTCCTCCAGCCGGCACGCGTAGATGTACATCCGCCGCACGAGAAGCTCCGGATCCATGATGCGGTCATAAAGCTCCATCACCGCGCGGCAAATGATCGAACCGGAAGATGTTCGCTCCGGCAGGTTCACCGTCCCGTGGGCGGCTTTCGGGACCTTCCGGCCGTAACGGTCGGTCGTCACCGGCCCGTGCCAGTTTTGTCTCCGCTCCGGATCGGTCAGATTCTCTATATCATAACCGACGGTCATCACCATTTGATCGGTCGTCAGACCTTTGCTGACCAGGTCCAGCGCCAGGGCTTCTGTCATCTCCCGCACGACGATGCGGGCTTTGTCCCATGGGTAAGGCTCCTGCAAAACCTGGCCCGAGCTCAGGCTGTTACTCTGCGGCCGGTATCCCCGGATGTCCCGGATCGTGCAGGGCTCATACCCCCAGGCATGATCGATCAGAAGCTCCGCATTCACCCCGAAGAGCTCGTACAGCAGGTCTTCGTTATAAAAATCCGAAGGCTTTCCCAAAGAGCACCTGGCTATATCCCCCATAGTATAGAGCCCGTGCTGATGCAGCTTCTTAGCATATCCCGGTCCGACCCGCCAGAAATCGGTGATCGGCTCATGCGTCCAGAGCCTCTCCCGGTAAGACCTCTCATCGAGCTCTGCGATCCGCACTCCGTTCTCATCCGCCGGGATATGCTTCGCATCGATATCCATGGCGATCTTAGCCAGAAAAAGGTTCGTCCCGATCCCTGCCGTCGCCGTGATCCCGGTCTCCCGGAGCACGTGCAGGATCATCTTCATGGCCAGCTCCCGGGGCGTGCTCCCATAAGTCTTCAGGTAATCCGTCGCATCGATAAACACCTCATCGACAGAGTAAACGTGGATATCCTCTGCAGCGACATACTTCAGGTAGATCTGGTAGATCCGCGTGCTGTACTCCATATAAAGGCTCATCCTCGGCTGCGCGACGATATAGTCCGCTTTCAGCTCCGGATGTGCCGCCAGCTCAGGAGCATCCTCTGAAGCGCCATGGAAGGCTTTAAGGCCTGCTTTCGCCAGTCGCTCCGCATTCACCTCCCGCATTCTCTGGACCACTTCAAAAAGCCGTGCCCGTCCGGAGATCCCGTAGGATTTCAGGCTCGGCGAAACGGCCAGACAGATCGTCTTCTCCGTCCGGGATCGGTCCGCCACGACCAGATTCGTCGTCAGCGGGTCCCGGCCGCGCTCTCTGCATTCTACGGATGCGTAGAATGATTTCAGATCGATGGCGATATAGATGTGTTCCTTCATTCCAGATACGCCCTCACTTCATGCAACGAACCGAAGACCCCTTCGGTCTGGCCGCAGATCTCCTCGTCCGGTTCCAGAAGGTCCGGCACCATCAGCACTCTCATTCCTGCCGCATTCGCCGCACGGACTCCGTTGAACGAATCCTCGATCACGAAACACTGCTTAGGCTCTGCTCCAAGTTCTTCTGCTGCCTTCAGAAATATATCCGGCGCGGGCTTGCTTCGCTCGGCCTGGTCCCCACCCACGATCACATGAAAATACCCGATCAGCCCGGCATCCTTTAACTCCATCCGGACGATCTCAGTTTTCGTGGAGGATGCCAGGGCGATCCGGCTTCCGTCCTCCGCCAGCCAGCGCAGGATCTCTTCCGCTCCGGGCTTCAGAGGCAGGCCCTCTTTCTCATATTTTTCCCGGAAGATCCGGAATGTTTCCTCACGATATTCTTCTAAGGGAGCCTCTTCGCCGTAATGAGAGACCACGACCCGCGCGGTCTCCTCTTCCGTCAGTCCGATGCACTTCAGTGCCACTTCCTCCATACCCTGCATCCCAAGGCTCTCCGCCGCCGGAACGCAGCATTGCAGGAAGAATCTTTCGGTGTCAAAGATGACTCCATCCATGTCAAAAATGATGTTCCGTTTCATGGGTTTATTATATCATCCAGAGCCCCGTCTATCAATCGAACCGATTTCGACTCAGTTTGGCCTCCAACGCGAACCTATTTTGATTCACATTTTGAAAAAAAGCCGGTCCAGCCTTTGCGTGAACGCAACACATGTTGTGTGTTTGCAACAGATTCCGCCCCTTTCACTGCTGTAGAGCACGTTTTTCATACTGGCATGGTTCTTGCTTATATATAGCATTGTGAAAAAAATGACTTTTGATTTCAAGGAAGGGTGGATATTATGTTCAACAAGATTCTGACACCGGACGAAGCGGTTGCAGGCGTAGAGGACGGCATGACCATAATGGTCGGCGGATTCCTGGGCACAGGTTCTCCGGAGATCCTGATGGATGCGCTTGTTCGCAAAGGCGTCAAACATCTGACCGTTATCGGCAATGACGGCGGACTGGCAGAGGGCCAGCCGGCAGGCGAATTCGCTGGCAAAACAGCCAGAGGCATCGGCAAACTGCTGGATGCTCATATGGTAGACCACGTGATCATGTCCCACGTCGGCGTTAACCCGAGACTGAACGAGCAGTTCGCAGACGGCAGCCTGAAGTACACACTGGTACCGCAGGGTACACTGGCTGAGAAGATCAGAGCAGCTGCTTATGGCCTCGGCGGCGTTCTCACACCGGTTGGTCTCGGAACCCCGATGGAGCATGAGCTTGATGAGCTCGGCCGTGAGAAGAAGGTCGTAGAGATCGACGGCAAGAAATGGCTGTTCGAAAGACCGCTGTTTGCTGACTATTCCTTTATCCGTGCTTCCGTAGCGGATAAATTCGGCAACTACATGTGCTCCAAGGCGACGAGAAACTTCAACATCGTCATGGCAGGAGCTGCCAAGCACACCGTTATCGCTGCGGAGAAGCTGGTCGAAGTCGGCTCTGTAGATCCTGACATCTGGCAGGTTGCTGGCGTACTGGTAGACACAGTCGTGGAAGGAGAGAAAAAATGGCAGATTTAAAAGCAAGAATCGCTAAGAGATGCGCGAAAGAATTCGAAGACGGAGATTTCATCAACCTGGGCATCGGCATGCCGACCATGGTTGCGGATTATCTTCCGGAAGATGTGATCATCACATGCCATTCCGAGAACGGCTTCGCAGGGATCGATATCCTGGCCGATGAAGAAACTCTGGACGTTGACATCATCAACTCCGGCGGACAGTATGTTACAGCGCTTCCGCGTGCTAAGTTCTTCGACACAGCCGAGTCCTTCGGACTGGTCAGAGGCGGCCACGTCAAGGCGACCGTACTGGGTGCTATGGAAGTAGCTGAGAACGGCGACCTGGCCAACTGGATCGTTCCGGGCAAGAAAGTTGCCGGTATGGGCGGCGCGATGGACCTCTGCGTAGGATGTCCTGAGGTCATCATCACCATGCTGCACACCCAGAAGGGCGCACACAAGATCAAAAAGGAATGCTCTCTCCCGCTGACCGCAGAAAGATGCGTTACCAAGATCATCACCGAAATGGCTGTTATGGTGGTCACTCCGGAAGGCATCATGGTTTCCGAGCTTCATCCGGACTACACGAGGGAAGAAGTCCAGGCGGCTACCGGCGTTGAACTCATCTGGCCGGACGAAGTGAAGCCGTACGATGAGGACTAATGCATTGATGCAGGTTTAATGCGAAACAAATAACGAATATTATGAAAGAGGCTGCAGCCTCCGGTCGTTTGGAACCGGGCAGGTCTGCAGCTTCTTTTTTCGTCTGTTTTCTGTTTTGCCCCGGGACGGTCCGCCTCGCAAAGGCGGGTCTATCCCTGGATCGCGGCTACGATCAGATCCCCGCATCTGGCCGTGCCGATCACATCTTCTCCGTCTTTCGCGATGTCCGCTGTCCGATGCCCGTCTGCCAGCACCTTTTTCACAGCGGCTTCGATCGCGTCCGCTTCCTCCAGCAGCCCGAAAGAATAGCGGAGCATCATGGCTGCCGACAGGATCGTTGCCATGGGGTTGGCGATGTCCTGGCCGGCGATGTCCGGTGCGGAACCGTGGACCGGTTCATACATCCCGAAGTTGCCGGTGGCAAGGCTTGCCGACGGGAGCATGCCGATCGACCCCGTCACCTGGCTCGCCTCATCCGACAGGATATCCCCGAAGATATTGCTGGTCACGATGACATCGAACTGCTTCGGGCCTCTGACAAGCTGCATGGCCGCATTGTCTACATAGAAGTGGTTGAGTTCCACCTCCGGATAGTCCTTCGAAACTTCTGTTACTACGCGCCGCCACAGGCGGGAGCTCTCCAGTACGTTCGCTTTATCGACACTGGTCACCTTCCTGCCCCGTTTCATCGCCATATCGAAGGCGACCTTCGCGATCCGGCGCACCTCCATCTCGGAATACTCTTCCACATCATATGCCGCCGTTCCCTTCTCGGTCTCCTTGATGCCTTTCTCTCCGAAATAGATCCCGCCGGTCAGCTCCCTGACAACGACGATATCCAGCCCGCCCGATACGAGCTCCGGCTTCAGCGGGCACGCATCCGCCAGTTCCTCAAAGAGCATCGCAGGACGCAGATTGGCGAAGAGTCCCAGCTGCCCGCGAAGTCCCAGCAGGGCCATCTCAGGGCGTTCCTTTCCAGGCATGTCATCCCACTTCGGACCGCCGACCGCGCCAAGCAGGACCGCATCGCTTTGGCGGCAAATATCGACCGTTTCCTTTGGCAGGCACTCCCCTACCGCATCGATGGCGCATCCGCCGGCGAGCACCTCTGTAAAATCAAACGTGTGACCATATTTCTTTCCGACCTCATCCAGAACGCGGGTCGTCTGCGCGATGACCTCCGGGCCGATCCCGTCCCCCGGGATCACTGCGATCTTGTAGTTCATATCTTTCGTCCTCCTGTTACCTGTCTTTTGTCAGGCTGTTCACCAGCCCTCCGGCTGCCATGATCTCTTTGATGAATTCCGGGAACGGCTGTGCCTGGAACGTCTTACCGGTCGTTTCATTCGTGATCACGCCGGAATCAAAATCGATCGACACCTTATCTCCGGCGCTGATCCCTTCGCTGGCTTCAGGGCATTCCAGGATCGGCAGCCCGATATTGATGGCATTGCGGTAAAAGATCCTGGCGAAGGTCTTAGCGATCACGCAGTCGATCCCGCTCTCCTTGATGACCATGGGAGCATGCTCCCTGGAGGAGCCACATCCGAAATTCTCGCCGCCGACCATGATATCCCCGGCATTGACCTTTTTGACGAATTCCGTATCGATGTCCTCCATGCAGTGTGTCGCCAGTTCCGCCCGGTCCGCGATATTCAGGTATCTGGCCGGGATGATGACATCCGTATCGACATTATCTCCGTATTTGAATACTGTTCCGTTCGCTTTCATTGTCTCTCCTTTCGCAAAGGCTGTCCAGCCTTTGCTTAAATCCTATCCGGTCCGGCGATCTTGCCCGCGATCGCCGATGCAGCCGCTACCGCCGGGCTTGCCAGATACACTTCCGATTCCACATGGCCCATCCGGCCGACGAAATTCCGGTTCGTCGTGGCGACGCACCTTTCTCCCTCCGCCAGGATCCCCATATGCCCGCCAAGACATGGCCCGCAGGTCGGCGTCGAAACGGCGCAGCCCGCGTCGATGAAGATGTCCATGTATCCACTGTGGACGCATTCTTTGTAGACTTCCTGAGTCGCCGGGATGATGATGGCGCGCACGTCCGGATGGATCTGCCGGCCTGCCAGGATCTTCGCCGCGGCAGCCATATCCTCGATCCGTCCGTTCGTACAGGAACCGATGACGACCTGCTGGATCGGAATGTCCTCCATCGCCTCGATCTCATCGATGGTCTTCGTGTTTTCCGGCAGATGCGGGAATGATACCGTCGGACGAAGCTCGGAAAGATCGATCGTGTATTCCGCCGCGTAGACCGCGTCCTCGTCGGCCTCGAAAACCTTCCATTCTTCCTTCACCCGGTCCTTCATGTAGCTTTCGGTGATCTCATCCACCGGGAAGATCCCGTTCTTGCCGCCGGCCTCGATGGCCATATTGGCAATACAGAGACGGTCCTCCATCGTAAGGCTCTTTACTCCTTCCCCGGAGAATTCCATAGACTTATACAGTGCTCCGTCCACGCCGATCATACCGATGATGTGCAGGATCACATCCTTGCCGCTGACATTCTCCGGCAGCGCGCCCTTAAGGTCGAATCGCAGCGCTTCCGGCACCTTGAACCAGGCCTGTCCGGTCGCCATGCCCACGGCCATGTCCGTGCTCCCGACCCCGGTCGAGAATGCTCCCAGAGCTCCATAGGTACATGTATGGGAGTCTGCACCGATGATGCAGTCCCCTGCCTTGACGATCCCCTGCTCCGGCAGCAGGGCGTGTTCGATCCCCATTCGTCCGACATCATAAAAATTCTCGACATCGAACTTTCTCGCGAACTGCCTGCACTGCATGCACTGCTGCGCGGACTTGATATCCTTGTTCGGTGTGAAGTGATCCATCACAAGGGAGATCTTCCCCCGGTCGAAGACACTGCCGAATCCGGCTTTCTCAAATTCCCGGATCGCCACCGGTGTCGTGATGTCGTTTCCCAGGACCATATCCAGGTCTGCCCGGATGAGCTGTCCTGCCGTGACCTCTTCCAGTCCCGCGTGCGCCGCCAGGATCTTCTGGGTCATTGTCATTCCCATAATCTATTATCCTCCATTCTCATGCTTATCAAACGATGACTACTCCAGGAAGTGATCCTTCCGGTTCATCCGGTTCAGAGCACTGACCAGCGCGTTGACCGACGCCAGAATGATATCCTCGTGGGTACCGACACCCCAGAAAGTCTTCCCCTCCGGGTCCTCGATACAGATATACGATGCCGCCTTGGAATGGGAATCCCCGGACAGCGCGTGCTCTGAGTAGGTGATGAAGTTGTAATTGAAAGTATACGGTGACTTCTTTAACGCATTGCTGACGGCATCCAGACGGCCGTTGCCCAGCGCCTCCAGCTCATATACTTTATCATACATGCGCACCTTGATGGATGCGATCATGCCGTCATTCGCTTTATAATCCGAAGCTCTCTCGAATACTGCATCCGTGATGTCGATCGGGTCGAACCGGTTGACGTATTCTTTGGCAAATGCCTTGTATACCTCCAGCGGCGACAGTTCCTTATGGCTTTTATCGGAGATATCCTTGACCATATAGCCGATCTCCTCGCGCATGGCCGGCGGGATATTGTATCCGAAGTTCTGCTCCAGAATGTAGGCTATGCCGCCTTTGCCGGACTGGCTGTTGATCCGGATGACATCCGCTTCGTACTCCCTGCCCACATCGTTCGGATCGATCGGCAGGTATGGCACGGTCCAGCGGGCCGGATCGTTGTTCAGGCGATACTTCATGCCCTTCGCGATCGCGTCCTGATGAGAGCCGGAGAACGCCGCGAACACGAGCTGCCCTCCGTACGGCTGCCTCGGATGGACCTTCAGGTCGGTGAATTTCTCATAAGTCTCCACTACCTCCGGCATATTGGTGAAATCCAGCTCCGGATCCACACCGTGGGTATACATGTTCATGGCGACCGTCACGACATCCACGTTTCCGGTCCTCTCTCCGTTACCGAACAGGGTCCCCTCGACCCGGTCGCCTCCTGCGAGCAGTCCCAGCTCCGTATCCGCCACGGCGGTTCCCCTGTCGTTGTGTGGATGGAGCGAGATGATCAGATTTTCACGGTTATGCAGGTGTTTGCACATATATTCGATCTGGGACGCATATACGTGCGGCATGGACATCTCCACCGTTCCCGGCAGATTGATGATGACCTTGTTCTCCGGTGTCGGCTCCCAGACATCGATGACCGCATTGCAGACCTCTGCCGCATAGTCCATCTCGGTTCCGGTAAAACTCTCCGGGGAATATTCGAAGCTGAATTCCGTTCCGTCGTACTTCGAGGCGTATTTTTTTATCATCTCCGCGCCGTCCACAGCGATCTTCTTGATCGCCTCCTTATCCTTATGGAACACCTGCTCCCTCTGGGCAACGGATACGGAATTGTACAGGTGGACGACTGCCTTCTTCGCACCGATCAGAGAATCGAATGTCTTCCTTATTATATGGCGTCTGGACTGGGTCAGCACCTGGACCGTCACATCGTCCGGGATCAGATCATCTTCGATCAGCTTTCGCAAAAGCTGGTATTCCGTTTCTGATGCCGCCGGGAATCCGACTTCGATCTCCTTGAATCCGAGCTTGACCAGATACTGAAAGAATTCCACCTTTTCTTCCAGGCTCATCGGCACGATCAATGCCTGATTGCCGTCCCTCAGGTCGACGCTGCACCAGCGTGGGGCTTTCTCGATGTGGTCCCGGTTCGTCCAATCCATGTACTCGGGCCCGACCGGGAAATACCCCGGTCTGTACTTCGTGTAGTTCTTCATACTTCCTTGACCTCTTCTCTCCGATACGTCCTTACGAAAAAAACAAAAACCTTCATCTCAATCAAGAGACGAAGGCTGTGCCTGCGCGGTACCACTCTTGTTGACATGCTGTTTCGGTGCTCAGCCCGCGGTATTATCCACGCTGCTGCCTGCCGCTCCGCATCCTGCGGAGGATCACATGCCCGCTTAAAAGTTTCTGCTCCCGGGTGAGACGTCCGGTTCCGTTTACAGCCTTCCACCAGCCGGCTGCTCTCTATAAAACCTTCCCCGGATTTATTCCGTTCAACGCATCTTTATACTATTTTTATAACGATATTTATAATAACGCACAGAAACTTTTTTGTCAACAGGATATTTCGTTTTTTCTTTACAAATTTTCACTCGATTCTTTGTTGAATTTCACAAAAAATGAAAATTTCCTGTTGATTTTGCAAACAAACCGTATATAATAGAACGTAGCGCAGAATAACAAGGAGGAATCACTAAACTATGAGAGTTACAGGATCACAGCTGGTTGCCGAGGTTCTCCTCGAGCACGGCGTAGATACCATCTTCGGATATCCGGGCGGAACGATCCTCAACCTGTACGACACACTGTATGAGTACAAGGATCGGATCAGACACATACTATCCGCCCACGAACAGGGTGCGGCACATGCCGCCGATGGCTATTACAGGGCCACCGGCAAGACCGGTGTCGTATTCGCGACCAGTGGTCCGGGAGCGACCAATCTGGTCACCGGTATCGCCACCGCCTTCATGGACAGCATCCCTATGATCGCCATCACTTGCAACGTTCCGGACCCACTGATCGGCAGAGATGCGTTCCAGGAGGTCAGTATCACGAACATCACCCTTCCGATCACGAAGCACACGTATTTCGTGAATCACATTGAGAACCTGGCGGATGCGATCCGTAATGCCTTCCGCATTGCGAACAGCGGCCGCAAAGGCCCTGTCCTCATCGACATCACGAAGGATGTGACCGCAGATACGATCAACTATAAACCGGGCAAACCCCTGCCTTTGGATCCGAAACCCGCATTCTCCGCAGAGAGCATCCGCAAGGTAGCTTCCATGATCAATGCGGCCGAGAAGCCGGTCATCTACTGCGGCGGCGGTGTACCATCCTCCGGTGCTGCTCCTGAACTGCTGGAGCTTATGGAGAAGGCAGACATCCCTGCGACTTACACGCTGATGGCCGCGGGAATCATCGGATATGATAATCCACGGACCCTGGGCATGCTCGGCATGCACGGCTCCATCGCTGCCAACAAGGCCATAGACCGGTCCGATCTGATCATCGCGATCGGCGCCCGTTTCAGCGACCGTGTCGCATTGAACCCAAACAAGTGGGGCAAGCGGGCACAGAAGGTACAGATCGACATCGACACCAGCGAGATCAACAAGAATGTCCTCGTTGACTTCGGTGTCACGGCGGACGCTAAAGAGTTCCTGCAGGCCCTCCTCCCCCATATCAAGGAGAAGAACCATACCGACTGGGTCGCCCAGGCGACGAGCTGGAAGAATACGACCGGAGACATCAAAGAAGGCGATGCGATGATCCATCCGAGCGAGATCATCGGAGCCATCTGCGACAACACCGATAAAGAAACGATCTACGTCACCGACGTAGGTCAGCATCAGATGTGGACCGCACAGTATCTGCGTCATGACAAGACCAACAAGTTCCTGACGAGCGGCGGTCTCGGCACGATGGGCTACGGCTATGGCGCGGCTATCGGCGCTCAGATCGGATGTCCGGACTGCAGGGTGATCCATATCACCGGCGACGGCTCTTTCCATATGAACCTGAACGAAGCCTGTACCGCAGTCAGCCAGAATCTGCCGATCATCACAGTCATCATGAACAACCGGGTCCTCGGCATGGTCTACCAGTGGCAGACCACATTCTATGGCAAACGCTACAGCGCCACCAGTCCGGAGCGAAAGACCGATTTCCCGAAGCTGATCGAAGCTTTTGGCGGCAAGGGCTTCTCCGCGGACACTCCGCAGGAGTTCGAAGAAGCGTTCAAACAGGCTCTGAAAGAGGACGGTCCGGTCTGGATCGACTGCCACATCTCCCCGGATGAACGGGTCCTCCCGATGATCCCGGGCGGCGGCACTCTGGAAGACATGATCATCGGTTAAACGGGAAAGGAGACATTTTATGGACAATACAACCATGCGCAAGGAAGTCATCAGTATCCTGGTCGACAACCAGTCCAATGTACTGACCCGGGTCAGCAGCCTGTTCGGACGGCGGGGCTTCAATATCGACTCCCTGACCGTTTCCGCCACCAATGATCCGAACCTGTCCAGGATCACCATCGTGTTCCAGGGAACAGAGCAGTCCCTGCATCAGATCCTGACACAGACGGCGAAACTGGAAGTCGTCAAGCAGATCTCTCCGCTGGACAAGCGGAACAGTATTTACCGTGAGCTGCTGCTGATCAAGCTGCGGGCAGACAAAACCGAACGTTCTGCCATCCATGAGATCGTAGAGATCTTCCGCGGCAAGATCGATGATCTGTCCAGGACCAGCATGATCGTAGAGCTGACGGGCACCTCTGAGAAGATCGACGGCTTTATGGATATCATCAGCTGTTACGATATTCTGGAGGTCTGCCGTACCGGTATCACCGGCATCTCCCGTGTCGATGAACCGCTGATCACGGACACGAAAAAAGAGTGATCCTCTTCCTTCCATAATGTAAACTATATTCATAACCATATAACAAAGGAGACACCACAATGATTAAGAAGTACTATGATCAGGATTGTAATTTCGGAATGCTGGACGGCAAGACCGTAGCTATCATCGGATTCGGCAGCCAGGGCCATGCCCATGCCATGAACCTGAATGAGAGCGGCGCGAATGTCGTCGTCGGCCTCAGACCCGGTTCCGCACACACAGCGAAGGCCGAGGCAGCCGGACTGAAGGTCCTGGGAATCGAAGAAGCCGCGGAAG
>JAFRLD010000134.1 GCA_017431395.1 Bacillota bacterium
ACCGAGGAAGAAGGGGCTAAGAAAGCCGTCGAATTCGTCAAGCAGCTGACCCGCGATGTCGGCCTGCCGACCTTCGCTTCCCTTGACCCTGACCCGGCGGACTTCCCGAAGCTCGCTGAGATGTCCGTGAACAACGGCTCGAACGAAGACAATCCGCGCCCGATGACCGCCCGGGATTACGAGATCCTTCTGGATATCGTTTATAAGGATGGAGCCGAGGCATAAATGCGTTTGCCTTAAGCCGCCGATGCTGCGGCTTCACGCTTTCGCAGTAGTCGATAAAACCCACCGACTGTCTGAAGGGCATCGCCCTGAGTTTCGGTGGGTTTCTATTCTCTATGAGTAAGTGTTGTGAGTTCACGACTGCGAGGACTTAGTGAAGCCGCAGCACGAAGGCGCTTACATCTCTTCCTGCTTCTTAAATGTCTTGTAACGCTCCATAGCGTCGTCTGAAGCCTGCTTGAACAACTTCTCCGCATTCTCCGGGAAGGTGATCTTAAGCGCCGCGTAACGGTTCTCACCGTCGAGGAAGTCCTCGTAGGCGATGCAAGGCACCTTGCAGTCTACGCACATCTTGTGGTCTTCCAGATCCGGATTGTAACGGTACAGAGGCCAGTAGCCGGACTGGACCGCACGCTTCATCTCTTCCTGTACGTTCTGCATACCGCTCTTGATGCCGTGTACCGTACAAGGTGTGTAGGCGACAATGACCGACGGGCCTTTGTGTTCCTCTGCCTCACGGATCGCCTTGATCAGCTGGTTCATATCCGCGCCCATAGCTACGGAAGCCACATAGACGTCGCCGTAGGTCTTCAGGATCTGCGCGATATCCTTCTTTCTGGTCTTCTTGCCGGAAGCCTGGAACTCTGCTACTGCTCCGAGCGGGGTCGCCTTCGAGCTCTGTCCGCCGGTATTGGAGTAGACTTCATTATCGATGATGAAGACGTTGATGTCCTCACCGGTAGCGATGACGTGGTCCAGGCCGCCATAGCCGATATCATAAGCCCAGCCGTCTCCGCCATACATCCAGAAGCTCTTCTTGCAGAGGTAGTCCTTGCGGCGCAGGATCTTCCTGGCCAGCTCGAAGGACCGTGGCGTCAGGTCTTCCTGGAAGGCATCTTCCACAGCCATCTCTTCCAGCTCCGCGACCAGCAGATCGGTCGCCTCACGGGAAGCGTCGATATCATCATACGTATCGATCCAATCGATGGCGTATTCGCTGCGGGTCAGCTCGATGTATTCCAGCACCTGCTCCTTCAGCTTCTCACGCTGCTGCCGCACGGAAAGAAGCATACCCAGAGCGAGCTCCGCGTTGTTCTCGAAGAGGGAGTTGGTCCAGGCTACGCCGTAGCCCCTCTTGTTCTTGCAGTATGGGATACCCGGCATACCGCTGCCCCATGCCTGGGAGCAGCCCGTACCGTTCGCCCAGTAGATCTGCGCACCGAAGAGCTGTGTCAGCAGTTTCGCATAAGGCGTCTCGCCGCAGCCCGCGCAGGCCGCTGAGAATTCCACCAAAGGCTGGCGGAACTGGCTGCCCTTCACCGAGTACGGTGAGAACAGGTCGCCCTTGTCGGTCAGGTTCAATGCATATTCCCAACGTGCCTGGGAATCCCCGGTCGGATTGGCCGGCTGCATCTCGATAGCCTTACCCTTGGCCGGGCAGACCGGGATACAGCTTCCGCAGCCGGTGCAGTCGTACTGAGAGATCTGCAGGCTATAGAAATACTTGTTGCCATCTTTCGATTTATAGCTTCGAAGCGGGGTCACGGTGAAGCCCGTAGGTGCATCCGCCGCTTCCTCTGCGTTCAGGATATAAGGCCGGATCGCCGCGTGCGGGCAGACGAAAGCGCAGCGGTTGCACTGGTTGCAGATCTCCGCCTTCCAATGCGGTACATGAACTGCCAGGCCTCGCTTCTCCCATGCGGTGACGCCCATCTCGATCTGGCCGTCCTTCATGGTAGCAAGGATGCTGGTCGGCAGGTCATCGCCCTGCTGCCGGTTGATCGGATCCACGATGTTGCGGATCATCCACGGCCGGCTCTCGTCTTCCATCTCTTCTTCCACTTCCAGGTCAGCCCAGGCCGGATCCACTTCGATCTTCACGAAGCCCTCCACGCCGGCTTCCACCGCCTGGATGTTCTTCTGGACGACGGCATTGCCCTTAGCTCTGTATTTGCTCTTGACAGCCTTGATCATCTCAGAGACGGCCTGTGCCACCGGAATGACACCGGTGATGGTGAAGAAGGCCGACTGCAGGATCGAGTTCTTGTGGCTGCCGAGCCCAAGTTCCTCTGCGATCTTCGTCGCATTGATGATGTACAGATTGATATTCCGCTCTGCCAGCAGTTTCTTGTCCGAAGGCCAGAGTTCCTTCGCCACATCCTCCGGCTTCCAGGGGCAGTCGATCAGCAGCGTGCCGCCCGGTTTGATCTCCTCCACGATCCGGTAATCGTCCAGATAGTGGTGGTTATGGCAGGCAACGAAGTCCGCGTTCTTGACATAGTAGGAACTGCGGATCGGATTCTTGCTGAATCTCAGGTGAGACTTGGTGGTACCCAGCGTCTTCTTCGCGTCGTATTCGAAGTAAGCCTGGCCATACATCTCGGTCGTATTGTTGATGATCTCTACGGTACTCTTGTTGGCTCCAACGGTACCATCGCCTCCGAGTCCCCAGAATTTGCATTCTACGGTGTCATCGTCCTGCAGGACGAAAGGCTTCAGGGGCAGGGATTTGTGTGTCAGGTCATCGATAATACCTACCGTGAACCCGTCGATCGGCTCCTCGGCGATCAGGTTATCAAAGGCTGCCACGATCTGAGAAGGATCTGTATCCTTCGAGCTCAGGCCATAACGTCCTCCATAGATCTCTATATTGCGCTTCGCCTTGAACACGGCCGTGCAGACGTCCTCATAGAGCGGCTCTCCCAGAGCGCCCATGTCCTTGCAGCGGTCCAGTACAGCGATCCGCTCTACCGTCTGCGGGATGGCATCCAGCAGATGCTTCGCAGAGAACGGCCGGTACAGATGGACCTGTACGAAGCCGACCTTGCGGCCTTCCCTTCTCAGGGCATCCACCGCCTGCTGGACTGCTCCTGTGACGGAACCCATGGCGATGACGATGTCCGTTGCCTCGGGATCGCCATAATAATTGAAGAGCTGATAATCACGTCCGGTGATCTTGTTGATCTTATGGAAATACTTCTCGACGATCTCCGGCAGGTCTGCGTAATCCTGGTTGTTGGCCTCACGGACCTGGAAGTAGATATCGCCGTTCTGTACGGTATTCCGCAGGGTCGGGTGCTCCGGGTTCAGAGCCCGGTCCTTAAAGTCCGCCAGGGCTCTCTTATCCATCAGGTCTGTGATCTTATCCATATCCGGGAGTTCGATCTTGTTGATCTCATGGGATGTCCGGAATCCATCGAAGAAGTGCATGAAAGGAATGCTGGCTTCCATAGCCGCCAGATGTGCTACCGGCGCCAGATCGATGATCTCCTGAACACTTGCGGTACAGTACTGGGCGAAGCCCGTTTCCCTGCAGGCCATGACATCGGAATGATCACCGAAGATACTCATGGCGTGGGTCCCTACTGTACGAGCCGCTACGTGCAGGACGACCGGATGGCGTTCACCGGCGATTCGGTACAGTACCGGGATCATCAGCATCAAGCCCTGAGATGATGTGTAGCTGGTAGCCATGGCACCGGTCTGGATCGCACCGTGGACCGCACCGATGGCGCCCGCCTCAGACTGCATCTCCGTCAGGGTCACCGTCTGATCAAAAATGTTTTTTCTCCCCTCGGCCGACCACTTATCTGTCAGCGTCGCCATGGGCGAAGATGGGGTGATCGGATAGATCGCCGCTACCTCTGTGAACGGATACGCCATATATGCGGCGGCTTCGTTTCCGTCCATCGTAGCGAATCTTTTGCCTTCAGCATTCTCTGCCATTTATTTGTTCTCCTCACTTACTATAAGTATGTATAACACGTTAACTTATACTATAAAACAATCCTGCATAAAAAGTCAATTGAAAGCTTAAATAAGCATCGTCAGGGAGATCTTCTGACGCTCTTTATCCACACCCAGCACCTTCACTTTCACCGTATCTCCCACGGACACCACATCCATCGGATGGGAGATGTACTTCCGGCTCATCTGGGAAATATGCACCAGGCCGTCCTGCTTGACCCCGATGTCCACGAAGGCACCGAAGTCCACCACATTGCGGACCGTACCCTCCATCTCCATGCCCTCTTCGAGATCCTCGAAGGACCGGACATCATTTCTGAAGACCACCGGAGGCGCGTCCTCTCTCGGGTCTCTGGCCGGCTTCTTTAGCTCCGCGATGATATCGTTCAGCGTCATCCGCCCGATCTGCATATCTTCGGCCATGGCCTTCACGCTGTCCGCGAGCCTGCCGGAGGTATCCTCCTTCTCCTGCATGGCTGCCTTAAGCCCCTCGAGGCCGACCTTGCGGCCGCGGCGGCTATGGCTCTCACGTTTCACAGGATACGCCTCCATGATCTTTTCATCGAGATGGGCTGCTCCTCCGGAGACGATATCCGCGTCTGTGATGCCCACCTTGTCCATGATCCGGCGGGTCACCTCATAGGATTCCGGATGGACTGAAGTCCCGTCCAGCGGTTCCTTACCGCCGCTGATCCTGAGGAACCCCGCGCACTGCTCGAACGCCTTCGGACCAAGCCCCGACACCTTCAGAAGCTCCCTGCGTTTCTCGAAGCGTCCATTCTCCTCCCGGTAAGCCACGATATTCTTCGCGACCGCCGGCTTGATCCCGGCTATATAGGAAAGCAGCGATGGCGATGCCGTATTCAGATCGACGCCAACGCGGTTGACACAGTTCTCGACGACCCCGGTCAGCGCCCCGTCCAGCAGCTTCTGGTTGATGTCGTGCTGATACTGGCCGACACCGATGTGCTTCGGATCGATCTTGACGAGCTCCGCCAGCGGATCCTGCAGGCGCCGGCCGAGGGACATGGCTCCTCTCGTGGTCACATCCAGATTCGGATATTCCTCCGCCGCCAGTTTGGAAGCGGAGTACACGGAGGCTCCCGCCTCATTTACGATGGTGTACTGGATCGGCAGCCCGGTCTTCTTCAGGAATCCCGCCACGACCTCCTCCGTCTCTCTGGAGGCCGTTCCGTTCCCGATGACGATGATATCGCATCCGTATTTATCGATGATCTTCTTCAGGGTCCGCTCCGTTCCGGCGATATCTTCCCGCGGTTTCGTCGGATAGACCGTTCCGTAAGCGAGGAGTTTTCCCGTGCCGTTCAGCGCAGCCACCTTGCAGCCGGTCCGGTAGCCCGGGTCGATGCTGATGATCCTCTTGTTCCTTACCGGCGGTGCCATCAGCAGATTCTCCGTATTCTTCGCGAACACCTTCACCGCCTCCGCTTCTGCGCGTTCGGTCAGGAGATTTCTCATCTCTCGCTCAACGGACGGTGCGATCAGCCGTTTATACGAATCCTCTATCGTCTTCTGCAGAAGCTCCGTGTAGATGCTCCGGGGGTTCGTGATGATCTGCTCCTCGATCTTTTCCAAAATGATCTGCGGTTCGATCTCCACCCGGACCTTAAGCTTCTTTTCTTTCTCTCCCCGGTTGATGGCCAGTACCCGGTGGTTCGGGATCTTGCGGATCGGCTCCGTCCGGTCGTAATACATTTCGTAGACGGTCTTCTCCTCCGGGTCAGTGGCCTCCGTCAGGATGGACCCCTTGTCCCAGGTCAGCGTCCGGATCTCCTCGGCCCGGTCCGCGTCGTCCGCGATCTCTTCG
>JAFRLD010000135.1 GCA_017431395.1 Bacillota bacterium
CGCCGCTTCATTTTTTATGCTCTCCTCCGTGACCTGACGGCATTTCGACAGCGTCTCCTGGAAATCCTTCTCGAGATCCGGGATGCAGGCCGTCCGGTACATATAGGTCGCGCACTCGAAGTGATGGTACAGGCTGCGGTAATCCATATTGATGGTCCCGACTACGCCTTTCTCATCATCGCTGACGCACACTTTCGCATGCACGAAGCCCGGAGTGTATTCATAGATCTTCACGCCTGCGTCCAGCAGCGCCTTGTAATGCGTCTTCGCCAGTGAATAGGCGATCTTCTTGTCGGGGATCCCCGGCAGGATCAGTTTGACATCGATGCCGCGCTGGCCGGCATACCTCAGCGCCGTCTCCAACTCCCCATCCAGGATCAGATACGGGGTCATGACATGTACGTATTCGCCTGCGCGGTTCAGGATATCCATGTAGACGGCTTCCCCGACCTTGTCCTCATCCAGCGGACAGTCGCAGTACGGGATGACGTAGCCGGATGGAACGGGATCCGCGAGGCCGCTTTCGACCGCAGACTCTGATGCCGCGGCGTTCGGGACCTTCTCCATGGCCACCGAAAAGTCCGGTTCAGCCTCGTCGATGTTCCACATCTGCAGGAACATCAACGTGAGACTCTGCACGGCATCTCCCTTTAGCATCACGGCAGTATCCTTCCAGTGCCCGAAACGCTCCACTTTGTTGATATACTCATCTGCCAGATTCACGCCTCCCGTGAATCCGGTCCTGCCGTCGATCACGCAGATCTTCCGGTGATCCCGGTAGTTATAGTGTGAAGAAAGGACCGGCTTGATCGGGGCGAACGACTTCGCCCGGATCCCCTCGGCTTCCAGCAGCTTACAGTAGTTCGACGGCAGCGTCGAGATCTCGCACATCCCGTCATACATGATCCGCACATCAACGCCGGCCTTGGCTTTGTCGATCAGGATCTTCAGGATCTTGCCCCACATATATCCCTCTTCGATGATGAAGTACTCCATGAAGATATACTTCTCCGCCTTCGCAAGCTCCGTGAGCATCGCTTCGAATTTATCTTCGCCCGAGGGGAAATAGGTCACCTCCGTCCCCGCAAAGGCTGGGAAGCACCCGCTCCGGTTCAGATACCGCACAAGATCATCTGTGTAGCTGTCTTCTTCCCGCAGCCGCTTTATGACCTCCGGATCATGCGGGAGCGCATCCATCGTGTCCTGGATCATTTTATCCGCTCTTTCTTTGATTTTGCGATGGCCTGCATTGGACTGTGTGAACAGCAGCAGCAGGGCTCCCGCGATATGAAAGACGGAGATGATGAACATCCATGTCAGTTTCGCGGCGGAATCCATCTTGCTGTTGAACAGATAGATCAGCATGATGATCACGAAGACTCCCAGGGCTCCGACGAAATGGGGAATGTGTTCCTCCAGGAGGAACAGCGGAACAAGCACGACTGCGATCTCAAGAAGGATCAGAAGCACAAATATAAAAAACCTGCTGAAGATCAGTGAAAGGATCCCCTTTCGTTTCGGCCTCGCCAGCCTTACCGTATCCTGTAAGTTTTCCATAGTACGATTACCTTTCTCATAGTTTCCATATATGTTCAGGGACCTGCTTCTCAGCGGTCACCTGCCGGGCTCCCATATCCGTGATGCCGGCTCCTGTATGCGGATGGATCTGTGAAAAGACCACATCGCAAAAGAAAAGGATCATCAACACGGTCGTCACTAACGACAGGTACTTCGCGTTGATCTTCATGAACAGCGTATCCAGGGCGGGTGCCAGTATATAGATTCCCATCAGCCCCAGAACGCCGAAGGCGATCAGTCCCTCCGCGCAGATCCTGCCGTCCAGATTCAGGAAATACCCGGAATAATCCCACCAGCGCATACCGTGGAGTTTCTCCAAAGCCCACGAGGTGACGTACTCTATCGTCCCGCACAGCACGACGATGGCGAAGAACTCCGCCAGCGGTTTCTTGCGGAGAGAGGAGAGGAGCACGATGATCAATGCTCCGCCGGTCCCATAGATCGGGATCCAGGGGCCATACAGCGTGCCTCGGTTGACGAACGTGCCGGTCTGCAGCAGGAACAGGATGACTTCCCAGATCCAGCCGATAAAGGCGAACAGCAGGAACATGGAGAAGAGACTCCATATCGTATAGCAGCGCAGGAAGTTGATCTGATGGCTCACCTTGCGGTTCGTATCGTTCACCCTCGGATCCAGCCGGACCGGATAGACCTCGCCCCG
>JAFRLD010000136.1 GCA_017431395.1 Bacillota bacterium
CGTCAAGGTCGGTTCCGTGGAGCATCCGATGCTGCCGGAGCACTACATCGAATGGATCTCCCTGCAGACCAAACAGGGCAACCAGAGAAAACCGCTCGAGCCGGGCAATGCTCCAGAGGTTTGCTTCTCACTTTGTGAGGGAGATGAGGTCGAGGCTGTATATGCATACTGCAATCTGCACAGCCTTTGGAAGAAATAAAGGAAACAAAACAAGGGTTTGTACGATCAGTATCATGACGATACTGATCGTTTTTTATCACGGTCACTTGTTGATCATGTCCGACAGTTCTTTCGGCGAAGCGAGCGACTTCAGCCGCCGCCGCACCAGGAAGAAGTGGATGATCCCGATGCCCTCAACGACAGGGGCCAGGAGCATGATGATCATGCCCAGTGTGATAACGGCCTGGTTGTTCACGAATTCGAACATGCCGATACCGGCAGCCAGCAGGGCGATCGCGGTACGGGTATAGGCGAGCAGCGTCTGGGAATTGGTCAGCACAGTCCGCTCGAGAGCCATCTCCGTCTGTTCTACGGCCATGGCGGTCCGTTCCTGGGCAAGTGCCGTCCGCTCCGTTGCCATAGCGGTTCGCTCCGTCGCCATGGCGGTCCGCTCGCTGGACATCTCCGTTTGTTCATAAGCCAGCTCGCTGGGCGTTAGATTCTTGATTTCCTTCGTGTTCATCGTGCACCTCCGGGCGTTCTGCAAAGGTTGGCCAGCCTTTGCATGTAGTTTACACCCAGCCTATTCCTTCGTCAATTCACCGCCGGTCACTTCATTCGGAAGCCCTCGATCGAGTCGTCCTCGCAGATCCCGTAGATATAATCGCCGATGTAGATGCAGCGGCTGATGTTCTCGTCTGCCTTGAGATCCTGGAGCATCCGGAGCTTCCCGTTCTTGGCAGAGAAGACCAGGATCCCGTAGCTTGGCGCATCCTCCGGAGCATCGATCTGTTCGGTGTCACCTTCTTCGGCGTCGTCCCAGATCTCGACGGGCTCCTCCTCATACCATCTGTCCGGCTCCTTCTCGTAAGGGATCGCGTAGTAGTCTGCGTTCGGACCTACCAGCAAAGCCTTATGGTCGTACTGCACGGTGCTGTACATGTGCGGGAAAGACTCGCTGTCCGCCACCTTCGGTTCGGATGGGTCGCTGATATCGAACAGGGCCAGTTTCACGCCGTCGGTGGCTTCACCGAACTCCGTAGTCTCCGTGGAAAAACCAAGGCCAAGCAGGTGGTCATTATCCGCCGGGACCAGCAGGGTGGAGAAGCCGCTGATCTTCACGTGGCCTTCGATGACCGGATCCGAGGGGTCGGACAGGTCGATGATGAACAGCGGGTCGGTCTGTTCGTAGGTGATGACGTAAGCCTTGTTCTTGATATAGCGGACCGCTTCGATATGCTCATCTCTGGCGAAACCTATGCAGGCGCCGAGCCCGTTCAGCTTCTTGTCCAGAATGAAGAGGTTGTTGACGTCAGCGCCATCCTCTACGGAAGTCGTGGCGATCTTAAAAGTGCCGTTCGATTCGTCCATAGAGAACTGGTCGTTCACGTTGCCGTCCACGATGGCGGAGCGTTCATACTTCACTTTGCCTTTAGCCAGGGAGACCTTCAGGATCTGGGTCTGCCAGTTCCAGGCTTCCATATCCGGGACGTAAGCTTCGCGGCTGCCGATCACGTAAGGGGTAGCCCTGTTGAGCGTGGCCGTGATATAGAGGCTCTCGCCATTGCAGTAGATCTCGTCCGAGCCGCCCAGGACCGCTTTCGTGCGGACCGTGTCCCTGAATGTTTTGTCCGAAGCCAGATCGATCATGCCGACGACCGTGTAAGCCGGGGAGCTGATCTCCGGGAAGCTGCAGATGTCTGCGATCGGGAGCTTCTCGGCTTTGCCTTCGCCGAAGGAAACATAAGGCAGGCTCCGGTTCTTCTCATAGCTGTAGAGATATTCGTTGGTCACGAGACAGACGTGATTCCCGATCAGGCGGGAGCTTAAGAGCGAGCCGCTCTGGCTGTAACGGTTCTGCAGCTTGGGATCCGTCCGGTCGCTGATGTCGTAGACCGAAACCGTTGTGGAGTCCACAGAGTTATTGCGGTAGATCCCGGTGACCGGGCCTTCCCGGTCCGCGCCGATGACGATCAGCTGGTCTCCGAGAACATAAATGTCATGGATATAGGTATAGGTCTTGCTGCCGCTCACTGCAGAGATCCGTTTCGTCTTCCCGTTATTTACCTTAGTGATGATGATCTGGTTCTCGACGGAAGAAAGATGGTAAATGTAATTCCCATCGGTCTTGACGATGTCTGCTTCATCGATGCCTTCGACCTGTGTGTAGGTCTCAGAGTGCTGCGGAGCATCGCTTCCGAGGGCGGCGTTTGCCGAAGCGGATCCGGATCCTTTCGCCTCAGCGGCGCTGCCTGTTGCAAAGGCTGGACTGTCTTCGGCTGCAATATCTGCATCTGCCATATCCGAGGATTCATAAACCATTATATCGGAATCCGTTTTGCTGCTCTCAGATGCCAGAAGATTCTTCATCTCGCGGTCCAGATCCTTATAGCTGTCAAAGGTGATCAGATCGCTCGCATCTCCGGAGGAAACGGTGGTGCTGCCGCTCTCCTCGCTGATGAGAGTGCTGTCATCCGGATGCTCCGGTAAAATAGAGTGCATGGCCGGGATCAGACCTATGACCAGGGCGGCGCATGCAGCGGCTGCGATCAGCGGCCGCGTCCAGCGTTTCTTGCGGGGAGCCTGGTCCGAGCTGCCTGTGGTTACCGTCAGGCTGGGAGCATCTGCCTTCGCGTGCTCCGGAGCACCGGCTGCCTCCAGCTTCTGGCGCATCGC
>JAFRLD010000137.1 GCA_017431395.1 Bacillota bacterium
GATGGATGATTTCCTGGAGGAGGACATCGAAGAAGTGATCTTCCCGATCGTCGTCACTCAGGAGAATGGAACCTACAGCGAAGTGATCACGAAGGAGGATCTTATCCGGATCCTCTATCAGAATCTACAGTATACGAAAAGGATCCTGGACAATATCGATGAAGGCATCGTGGCGGTGGATAAGGACAATAACATCGCCTATATGAATGAATCGTGGAAACGGATCCACTCCGTAAATGAGGATGAACTCATCGGGGCCAGCATCGCGGAGACGTTCCCGGAATCGAAGCTCGGCACGGAAGATCTCGAAAGTCCGAACGAGCCGCTGCATCTGAATTTCACCGGGGCGACCGTGATCCCTTCCTACCGGCCGCTGCTCGACCAGTCGAACCAGCCTTTGGGGTCGATGGCGATCGTGAAGGACTACAGCAAGATCAACGACTTTTATATCGGCGTGAGCCAGGTCAGCATGCTGAACCGCCTGCTCGATTCTGCGTTCGACCACCTGTCGGAGGCGGTGCTTTATGTAGACCGGCAGGGCCATGCCCTTTATGCCAACAGCAGGGCGAAGGAGCTGTTCGACATTGAGCCGGGGGTCCGTCTGGAGGAGAACCGCCTGGGCAAGATGGTCTATGAGAAGCTCGGGGCGGACAAGCTCGAAAGCTTTCGTGAGGAGATCGAGCTTGAGGCCGGGGGCGAGGAGAAGACCTTCAGTGTCGTAGGGATCCCGATCGTCGACACACAGCAGACCCTGGACGGACTTGTATTGATCCTGCAGGATGTCACATCGATCAAGAAACTGAACTATGAACTGAAGCGTCACGGGAATCTACTGGATTTTTATGAGAAACAGATCAATAAGATCCCGGAGGACATGATCTGCGAGAGCCCCGGATTCAAGGAGGTCGTTTCAACAGCCTTGAAGGCGGCCGAGACCGATGTGACCGTTCTGATCGAAGGGGAGAACGGTGTCGGTAAGGAGATGATCGCGAACCTGATCCATAAGAACAGCAGCCGTCAGGACAAACCGTTTATCCCGGTCAACTGCGGGGCGATTCCTGAGACCCTTTGGGAGAGCGAGATGTTCGGATACGAGGAGGGTTCCTTCACCGGAGCCAAAAAAGGCGGTAAGGCGGGGATCTTCGAGATCGCAGACGGCGGCACGGTGTTCCTGGATGAGATCGGGGAAATGTCGATGGCGACCCAGGTCAAAATGCTGCGGTTCCTCCAGAACATGGAGATCGCGAAAGTCGGGCGAAAGGATCTGAAAAAAGTCGATGTCCGCATCATCGCTGCCACGAACAAGAATATAGAGGAGATGGTGAAGGAGGAACGGTTCCGTATGGACCTCTATTACCGTCTCAATGTCATCTGCCTGCAGGTCCCGCCTCTCAGGGAAAGAAAAGAGGAGATCGGGCTTTTGGCACACAAGTTCGTGACGAAGTTCAACGAGAGGTACAACCGGTCGACGGAGATCTCGGAGGATGCTGTCCGGGCGCTGGAGCGGGAGTACTGGCCGGGAAATATCCGGCAGCTGAGCAATGTGATCGAGCAGAGCGTCATCATGTGTGACTCGGTGATCACAGCCCAGGATCTCCAGTTGGAGAACGGAAGGGGGGCGGCTGGACCGTCTGATCCTGAGCATCTGATCCCGGAGGAGGAGCGGTACAATATCCCGCTGAGGATCGGACAGATCGAGAAACAGATGATCGAGGATGCGCTCAAAGAGTGCGGGGGCAATAAGTCAAAAGCCATTGATATGCTGCATATCAGCCGCAAGACATTCTACAAGAAACTTCGTGATCACGACATAAAAGGATAGGCAGCCTGTATAGTTTAGAAACGAGAGTGTGGAGAAAAGAAACAATCTTTTCTCCTTTTTATTTGCCAAAGAAACACTGTGACGGATATGTTTCGGGTGGATTATACGAAATATTCAGATAAGAAAAAATATTTTTTCTTGTAACCGTCGTATTTGTGGGGATCGGGGCTATCGTGCAAAGGCTGGACCGGACGTATGGCACGGGAATTGCTTTATTACATATGTAGAAAAAGTTGTGCTGCAAAGCATTTTGCAAGTCATTAAAGATAAGGAGGGTCAAGAATGTTTTATCACAATCCGAAGTCAATAAGCGAAGCGCTAAAATTACTGGATTCTTACAAAGATGAGGATCTGGTGGTTTTAGCCGGAGGAACAGATGTTGTACCGAAGATCAATACCCGTCCCGAAAAGAGCGGCTACTTTGACGGCGAGCTGATGGATCTTGACAACAAACGGGTCGTGTACCTTGGAGATGCTGGACTCGCATATATCAAGGACGAAGGCGACAAACTTGTGATCGGCTCCATGACCACGATGACAGAACTCCTTGAGTGCGAGGCTATTGACAAAGTTCCTGTGCTGAAAGAGGCGCTCTCTCAGCTCGCGGGGCTGACCGTCCGCAACATTGCGACCATCGGAGGCAATATCATGAATGCTTCCCCGGCGGCAGACAGTGTACCGGCGCTGATCGTATCGGATGCGAAAGCGGTCCTGGCCAGCGAGGCAGGTGAGAGGACCGTTGAACTGTATCAGCTGTTCGCAGGCCCAGGCGAAACATGCGCAGCGAAGAATGAGATCCTGAAGGAGATCATCGTTCCTGTGAAACCGGGCAAGGCCAGCTTCATCAAGTTCGGCAGACGCAACGGCGAGAGCCTTTCTGTCGTAAATGGCGCTGCGTACGCAGAGTTTGACGGTGCTGTCTGCAAGAATGCGGTCGTTGCTCTGGGCGCGGTCGCACCGACACCGCTGAGAGCGGAGGCGGTCGAAGCCGCAGTGAACGGCAAAGAACTGACGGACGATGTGCTTGCTGAGGCCGCGGAGATCGCCGCAGGCCTGACGGATGCCATCGATGACAAGCGCGGTTCCGGTGAATACAGAACCAAGCTGGTCAAGGTCCTTGTCAAGAGAGCATTGAAGAACTGTCAGTAAACAGGAAAGGAGAACAGATATGTCACTGATATTAAAATTCACTTGCAATAACAACCCGGTGGAAGTTCTGATCAAACCGGAAATGACATTGCTGGAAGTACTGAGAGATAAGTTGGGCGTGACCAGTCCGAAATGCGGGTGCAACCATGGTGATTGCGGTGCCTGCACAGTTCTGCTGGATGGTGTCGCAGTGAAATCCTGCATCACACTGGCAGCGACCGTAGAAGGCAAGACCGTTCTGACCGCCGAAGGACTGGCAAAGGGAGCGGAACTCCATCCGCTGCAGAAGGCATTCATCGAGCTGGGAGCTCCGCAGTGCGGCTTCTGCACCCCGGGCATGCTGATGGCAGCCAAGGGTTTCCTGGACAAGAACCCGAATCCGACCTATGAGGAAGCAGCAGAAGCTCTGGCAGGCAATCTCTGCAGATGCACAGGCTATACCAAGTATATCGAAGCTGTCGTCGAGGCGTCCAAGGGCACCTTTGGAAGTCTGTAGGAAAGGAGTGATCTGAATGAAATATGTCGGCCAGAGAGTGAAAAGATATGA
>JAFRLD010000013.1 GCA_017431395.1 Bacillota bacterium
GTCTGCATATCAGAACAAGGTGCTGCGCATCGACTGTACGAAACAGGAAACCAGAACCGAACCCCTGAACATGGAGTTCGCTGAGAAATACGTCGGATCTAAGGGACTGGCTATCCGCTACATGTACGAAGACATGAAGCCCGGCATCGATCCGCTCGGACCCGAGAACAATCTGTATCTGACGACGGGCCCGATGACCGGAACACCGATCCCGTGCTCCGGCAAGTTGTCCGTAGCGGCCAAGTCTCCGGCGACGGGGACCATGAACGACTGCTCTATCGGCGGACACGCCGGTATACGGCTGAAGTTCGCGGGATATGACATGGTCGTATTCGAGGGACAGATGGATAAGCCGTCCTACATCGTGATCGAGGATGATAACATTACCTTCCACGATGCGGCGGACCTGTGGGGGCTGACCTCCCATCAGGCGGAGAAGAAGCTGATCGAGGAGTACGGCACCGAATACAGCGTACTGTCCATCGGCCCGGCAGGAGAGAATCTGAACTACATCTCCTGCATCAACAGTGACTACTACCGGCAGGCAGGCCGTGGCGGCATCGGCGCGGTCATGGGCAGCAAGAAGCTCAAGGCGATCCTGATCAAGGGGACCCAGGGCGTCAAGGTCCCGAACATCAAGGAGACCACCGACCGGATCCTGGAGATCTTCCATGAGAACTGCCTGTCCGAGGACAATGAATACGTATTCGATGAAGGTACCTATGCGTTCCTCGAAGCGTGTAATGACGGCGGCATCCTGCCGGCGCACAACTTCAGCGCGGCGACCGACGTCAAGTGGGATACCTATAACGGCGCAGTCATGAAGAAGTACCGTCTGGGCAAGAGGGGCTGCGGCTCCTGCGGCCTTGGCTGCGGCAACTTCATGAAGGTGGGCGATGCGATCGTCGAGGGTCCGGAGTATGAGACTACAGCAGCTTCCGGTCCGCAGTGCGATATCGCGAGCATCGAGCACAACGTCAAATACAACCAGTTAGTCGATGATCTGGGCATGGATTCCATCAGTACCGGCGTCACCGTAGCCTGGGCTATGGAGATGGCGGAGAAGGGCATCCATGACTTCGGCGTCCATTTCGGCAACGAAGAAGAGATGCTGGCGATCATCGAAGATATGGCTTATCGCCGCGGTGCAGGCGCGGAGCTGGCGGACGGCGTCAAGGTCGCTTCCGAGAAGTGGGGCGGCACCGACTTCGCTATGCATTCGAAGGGTCTGGAATTCCCGCAGTATGAGCCTCGTGGCAGCTTCGGCATGGCGGCTTCCTATGCGGTATCCGACCGTGGTGCCTGCCATATGAGATCCTACACGGCGAACGAGGAAGTCTTCGAGGCATCCTGCCCGCCGTACACCCACGAGGGCAAAGGCCAGGTCCTGTATGATCTGGGTGAGTTCAACGCGATCAAGTTCTCCTGCTGTCTGTGCGACCTCTGGGGCAGCGTGGACTACGCCATCATGGCGGAACTCCTGACCCTGATCACCGGCCGTGAGTGGACCGAGGAGGAGATGGGCGTTGTCGGCCGCAGAGTCCTGAACATCGGCCGTGCCTTCAACCAGAGAGAGGGCTTCACCCGCGCGGACGACGTGGTTCCGGAGAGACTGTTCAAGGATCCGCTGAAGGGCGGTCCGGCGGACGGTCAGGTCATGACGAAGGAAGGCTTCCAGGATATGCTGGATCAGTACTTCGAGATCATGGGCTGGGACGAGAACGGATGCCTGCCGCAGGAGCTTCTTGATACACTCTAAAATATGCAGCAGAAAACTGCTCGACACATAAGCTATGATGCCCCGGTCCTATCCGGGGCATTCCTGCTTTCTCGTGAAGCGGATCTGTGATACACTTGACTTGGAAGGAGTGCCGGAGAAGTTTCCGGCAGGGGGAGAAATGAAGATCACCATCACCATGCGCGGAACGCTAAAAAAATATATGCCCGGCGAGGCCTATCGCGTCGTCGAGGTGCCGGATAACTGCACCTGCGATGAGGCTCTGCAGTGCATAGGCATGAATTACCGGGAGATCCCGCGGTTCGGTTTCGTTGTGCGAAACGGTATGCGCTGCAGCATTTTTGACCGGCTGGAGGAGGGCGATGAGCTTAAGGCCTGGTCACAGGTGTCGGGGGGCTAATATGAAGATCATAACCATCAAGGGTTACAAAAAGACCGGCAAGACCACGACCTGCATCCGGGTCATCGAGGAACTCTGTCGCCGCGGATATACCGTGGGCAGCTCGAAGGATACCCATTTCGAAGGGTTCGCCATGGACCAGGAGAATACCGACAGCTGGCGGCATGCCAGGGCCGGCGCGTCCACGGTCATCATCTCCGGGCCCCATGAGACGGATGTGCTGTACCAGCGGCGGATAGAGGTAAGGGACCTGCTGGATCTTTTTAAGGAAGACTATGTGGTCACGGAGGGCGATACGGGACTTCCGATCGCCAATATCGTGACCGGTAAAACGATCGAAGATCTGGAGAAACGCCGGGATGAGAATACCATCGGTTTTTCGGGGATCATCGCCGGCGGGCAGACGGAAGCTGGCGAGATCGCAGAGTATGACGGCCTGCCGGCCATCGATGCCACTTCAGACATCGAGCGGCTGGTGGATCTGATCGAGGAAAGGAGCACGAAGCTATGAAGGAAGCGGGCGAAAAGGA
>JAFRLD010000138.1 GCA_017431395.1 Bacillota bacterium
GAGTGCATTGACCGTCATGAAAGCGACGGTAATGAAGGGGATCATGGTCCGTTCGTGACAGAAGATCCCGGCGAGGACCGTTGAAGAGATCGAGATGACAGACAATGCGAAGAAACTCCTCCGGCGGCCGAACTGATCTGCCAGCTTTCCGCCGAACAGGGAGCCGAGCAGGCTGATGACAGCAACGGTCGTCATCAGATATCCGGTCTCGATGGTAGAGAATCCCAGCTGCTCCGTCAGGAGGAGAGACATCAAAGGGAATACGAACATGATCCCCATCTCCATGATGAGGCGCGTAAATGCCACATAATATACCTGGCGGGGAAGTCCCCGGTACTGGGTCAGCGAGTTCATCAAGTTCCTCCTCCCGGAGATTCTATTCTACGTCAAAGGCTTTTTCTTTGCAAGCATCAAAAGCTTAATGTGTTGCACACCGTATAATGTGGTATACTCTTATTGGCATATGACGAATGCTCATCAGATCTATATTACTTCCTGAACGGAGGCAGGCATACATGAGTTTGATCAGATTAAAGAACGTCTCTAAATTCTACTATAGCAAGGGAATCATCGCCAGCGGCATTTCCAGAGTGAACCTGGACCTTGACGCTGGTGAATTTGTCGTGATCACCGGAGAATCCGGGAGCGGCAAGTCAACGCTGCTGAACGTCATTTCCGGACTGGATACCTATGAAGAAGGGGAGATGTATATCGAGGGCAGGGAGACCAGCCACTATACAGCAACGGACTTCGAAGAGTATCGGCAGAAGTATATTTCCTATGTCTTCCAGACGTTCAATCTGATATCCAGCTATACGGTATATCAGAATATCGCGCTCGCCATGCAGATCGATGGCTGCAGCGGAGCGGAAATCAGGAAGAAGGTGCCGGAGATCATCAGGAAGGTGGGACTTGCGGAGTATTCGAACCGGAAGGTCTCCAAGCTTTCCGGCGGACAGAAGCAGCGCGTTGCCATTGCGCGTGCGCTGGCCAAAGACACGCTCATTCTGGTCGCGGATGAGCCGACCGGGAACCTGGACAGCGCTTCTGCGGAAGGGATCGTGGAACTGCTGACGGAGATCGCCGCGAATAAGCTGGTGATCGTGGTCACCCATAACTTCGATCAGTTCAAAGATCATGCGACCCGTGTGATCAAGATGTACGACGGAAAGATCGCCTCGGATACCGGCGTTTCCGGCAGCGGAGAGCGACGCGCGGAAGGCGGGGCCGCGACCGCGGAGGCCGGCAGCCCGGAGGGAAGCGAGACAGCTGTGGGACCCGGCATCCCGACAGAAGCGGAAGGTGAAGCCCCGGCCGCTGAGAACGATGAGCTGAGCGAAGCAGAGACCGGCAGCCCCGCGGATCTCCCGGAAGAGCCGGAAGAGCCGCAGGTGCCGCGCACCAGAAGCCGCGGCATCCCGTATACGACGCAGGTCCGGCTGGGAGTGCGGAACACGTTCAACCTTCCGGCGAAATTCCTCCTGATCCTGCTGGTATTCCTGTTCGTGATCAGCGCGGTCAGCGCGCAGTATGTGTCCGTCAAAAAACAGGGGGATACCGTATCGGAAGTGGGCTGGAACAATTATTTCAGCAACTATGATCCCAAGCGTATTATCGTAGAGAAGAACGACCGCTCCGCATTTACCAAAGCTGATTATGAAGCGCTGGAGAACGCACCGCACGTGGAGCGCCTGATCCGGGAGGATATCCTGTACGATTCCATGGTCTTCATTGAGAATGATCAGTTCTCTTTCGGCGGATACATGCTGAGCATCCGGAATCTGGAGGATGAGCTGTCCATGGGAAAGATGCCGGAGAAGAAGGATGAGGTAGTGCTGGCAGGCCCGGACGACGGATGGAGTTTAGGCGAATCCCCGAAGGATCTGATCGGCAAGCATTACACGATCTCCGCGGATGACGGGTCGGAGTACCGGGTCAGGGTGACCGGGATCGTGCTGAAAGAATACGACGAGGATAACATGTACGGATCCCAGTCGGAAGCGTATCTTCCGGATTCCATGGTGGATGAGATCCGTAAGGGAATGTATGCCGCAAGAAGCGAAACGACGATGCTCATCAATGGGCAGGAGGAGAACTGCACTCCGGGAGAAGGAGGACTGGTGGTCAACGAGAACGTCCCGGAAGGATACATCCTGCTTCCGACGACCTATGACTCTTTCTTCAAGGAAGGCTATGCGGCCGGGAAGACGGTCGATCTCCGGGCGAGATCCCTGTATTACGATCAGAAGCTCCAGCTCATGATCATGGGCACTTACGGAGAGAAGACCTTCAAGCAGAAGACGGGGCTGAAGAAGCTGTCGGAGCACGACGGGGAGATCTATATCAATGCCGTGGACTTCCGCAGGCTCTATGAGAAAGGGAATTATCAGACCTCTGTGTTCGTCGATGATACCAGGAATATGGAGGGCATGAAGGATATGCTGGAACGCGGAGGCTATCATGTCCTGGTGCTGAAAGACCATATCGGTAATTTCATGAATGAAGAATTTGTAAATATCATCCAGCTGCCGATCGCCGTGATCCTCTGTCTGGCGGTATTCTTCATCGCCTACTTCGTGATCCGCCTCATTCTGAAGTCGCGGGGCGTTTACTTTGCCACATTACGCATGCTGGGCATGGGCAAGAAACCGGCAAGACGCATCATGAGAACAGAACTGATCCTGATCTCTCTGATCGCCTATGCTCTGTTCTGCATCTTCATTGCTCTGAACCGCGCCGGGATCGTGACCATTGCCGGCCTGATGGATTACCTGACCTATCTGACGGCAAGAGATTACATCATCCTGGCGTGCATCCTGCTCGTGATGGCGGTTCTGATTGCAGGCCGGTTCATGAGATCCATATTCAAGAGCTCTGCAATGGGCGTATACAGAGAGGAGGCGTAGGCGGAATGATTACTTTGAATCATGTAGACAAGTATTTCTACAGACGGAAGTCCAATCAGATCCACGTCATCAACGATACCTCTCTGGAATTCGGCGCGACAGGGCTGGCGGCGCTGCTGGGTCCTTCGGGATGCGGCAAGACGACGCTCCTGAATGTGATTGGCGGTTTAGACAAAGCCGACAAGGGCAGCATCTTCATCAACGGCCAGAAGATCACCGGAAGACCTGCGGTCACCGTCGACCGGATCCGCAACCTGAATATCGGATATATCTTCCAGAACTATAACCTGATCAACGGAATGACCGTTTTCGATAATGTGGCGATGGTCCTGAAGATGGTCGGGATCAAGGATAAGGAGGAGATCCGGGAAAAGGTCGAATACGCGCTGGAACTGGTCGGGATGTACCGGTACCGGAAGCGTTATGCGGACATGCTGTCCGGAGGAGAGCGGCAGAGGGTCGGGATCGCCAGAGCGATTGTCAAGAATCCTGCCATCATCATCGCGGACGAGCCCACCGGGAACCTGGACAGCGCCAACACGCTGGAGGTCATGAATATCATCAAGGCGATCTCCCGCGAAAAGCTGGTGATCCTCGTGACCCATGAGGAGAATCTGGCGAAGTTCTACGCGGACCGGATCATCCGCATCAAAGACGGCAGCGTCGTTTCCGATGAGATCAACGAGAATGTGGAGGGGCTGGATTACCGCCTCGAGAACAGGATCTACCTGAAGGACATTCAGGACCAGCATGCCTATCAGGATCCGAACGGCTCGATCCGCGTCTTCAACGACACGGGAGAGAAGATCGATATCGACATCGTGATCAGCAGAGGGAACCTGTTCATCCAATCAAGGGATGGGAACAGCCGCATGGAGATCGTCGATGAGAACTCCAGCATCGAACTCATCGATGACCATTACCGGGCGCTCACCGCGGAAGAGGCCGAGGCGAGGCGCTTCCATGCGGAGCGCTTTCAGGCTTCGCGGCCGCTCCGCAATTCGTCCGTATTCAACGTGTTCACGATGCTGGCCGCAGGCTTTCGGACCGTCCGGAATTACCATGTCCTGAAGAAGATCCTTCTCGCAGGATTCCTGATCTCGGCGATGTTCATCACCTATGCGGTATCGAACATCGCGGGGATTCTGAGTATACCGGATGAGAAGTTCGTGCAGGAGAACAAAGCCTATGTCCGCGTAGTCCAGAAGAAGATCCCGGTCAAGGATTATCTGGAATACGAGGCTGATCCGAGCGTTGAATACGCACTTCCGGGATCCGGTCAGATCAACATGAAGATGAAATACGACGAGTACTGGCAGACATACTGGGGACAGACCGTATTCAGCGGTTCCCTCAGCCCGTCGGACACCCTCACAGCGGACGAGCTCATTTGCGGCAGACGTCCGGAGAATCAATATGAGGTGGTCGTCGATGCGCTCGTTTTAAACCGGCTGAAGGAATCCGACCAGGACATCATTCAGGCAGGATACAAGGATCCGGAAGAGCTTCTCGGGCGGCATCTGCTGCTTAAGAACCTGCCGGAATTCACGATCGTCGGGATCACCGACCAGAAGAGCCCGTGCATTTACGCATCCAAGTCCATGTTTATCAATATGCTTGCGAATAACGGCAGCGAAGATCCTTATGATGACGAGATGGGGGATGAGGAGTATGAAGGCATGGAGGAGCAGACGCAGTTTGACGAGGATGGAAGTGTCCGCGTCCCTGCACCCGCGGCGAATGAGCTGATCAGCTATTCGCTGCGGCCTTCTGACCTGGAACTCACCAAGGACAGCAGAGCGCCGGAAAATGATTATGAGGTGATCGTGGATGAAGACTTTGCCAAATCCTTCAAACTCGGACAGACGATCAAGACGAAGGTCAACGGGCATAAACTGAAGGTGGTCGGCTACTATAAGAGTGATATGGTCCGGGGAAAGTACTACGTGAACGGTAACATGATCAAGTATCAGCTGATCAAGAAGGAAGAGAACATGACGATCAAACCTTCCGGTGACAAGAAAGCGACCATCGAAGCGCTCAAGGCATACGGGCTGAAAGTCCGCGACCTGTACGAGTACCGGAAAAAAGAGTACCGGAAGGGCCAGCTCTCGATGATCCGCGCCTTCCTTCTGGTGGGAGGAATCATCATTATCATATCCGTGATAGAGGTATTCCTGATGATGAGGGCGTCCTTCCTTTCCAGAATCAAGGAAGTGGGGACGCTGCGCGCGATCGGCGTGAAGAAATCCGATATCTACCGGATGTTTACCGGGGAGATCGTTGCAATTACGACCGTAGCCTCGGTCCCGGGCTGGCTGATGATGAGCTATATCGTTTATAAACTCCACGGTATCTCCATGACGGCGGATATGTTCGTGTGCACGCCGCAGACGATGCTCATTTCTCTTGCGCTGATCTTCCTTCTGAATCTGCTGTTCGGACTGCTGCCGGTCTTCCATACGCTGATCAAGCGGCCGGCTGCGATCCTTGCGCGTACAGATGTGAACTGATACAGAACTCAAGTGGTGAGGAATATGATAAAGGGAAAAGACAGAACTCGTGAATATAGAACTCGTGAATACAGACTTATCATCAGAAAGCTGACTGCGGTGTTTCTGATCGTGCTCATGTCAGTGATGATGATGGGGCAGGCAGGCTTTGCAGCCGCAGAACAGGCAGAGGATACCGAAGGATATCCCGTGCGGGAGGTCCACAGGGTGAAAGTCGGGAAAGTAAGGTACTGCGCCTTCGTGCAGCGGAATGCGGTCCTGACACCCTCCGAGATCAAGAAGATGTCGGATAACGAGCTTACCAAGGAGATCCTCAAGCGGTCCGGCTTCTACATGAAGGAAACCAACTGTATGATCGACGGCCGGGAAGCAATCACGACCCGTGACTGGATCAAGAAGGGCGGCAGCTTCAAACTGAACGACCGGGATCTGAAACGCCTCCGCGAGGCATCGCCTGCGGACGGCAAGCCCGTCAAACTGCACATGGATCTTCGGATCTCGCCGGATCCTTATGTCAGGGAGAAGCCTGAAAAGGGGCCGGAGACAAAGCCGGAGGACGATCCGGGAACCAAGCCGGGAGACGAACCGGGGACGGAGCCAGGAGATGAGCCGGGAGATGAGCCAGGGACGGAACCGGGAGACGACCCTGGGACCGAGCCTGGAGATAACCCTGGAACCGACCCGGGAGATAACCCGGGGGCCGAACCGGGTACCGACCCGGGAGATAACCCAGGGGCCGAGCAGGGAGATACTTCGGGGACCGAGCCGGGAGATGCCCCGGGGACTGACCCGGGAGATGAACCTGGAATCGACCCTGCGACCGATCCGGAAGGTAAACAGGATGATGACTCCCCCGGGAAGCAGCCTTCCACAGAGGAAGAGGGCACCAAGCCTGGCACCAAGAC
>JAFRLD010000139.1 GCA_017431395.1 Bacillota bacterium
AGCATCCTTCACGCGTTCACAGTCCTCCGGCGCGACTTTCTTCGGGATCTGGCCGATAAACTCGGTGAAGAAGTCGTTTCCGGTATGCGCGATCTGCAAAATCTGGTCCGCCCCGTTCACCTCATACTCGATGTAATTGTTGTTTTCGATGTTGATGTAGTAGACCGTATTGAAATCCTGCGAAAGGGCCACAGCGATCTGCGCATAGGTGGCGCTGACCTCCTCTGTGTTTTCAGACCGCTTCTCCGCGGACTTCTCCGCATCCACGTTATATACGCCGATCATGTAATGATGACTATCGCCGACCTCCGGGAAGAATCCGTTCATGCGGTAGTATACGGGCTGCCCGTCAAAGAGCAGACGGTAGTCGATCGAGAATCCGCCATTTTCTTTTAGCGCCCGCAGAACAGCCTGCTTCTGGAAGGTCGCGATGACCTTCGGCCGGTCCGCCGGATATACGAAATCCTGCACGCTGTGCAGACAATCCTCATAGAACTGGATCCCGCTGGAGGTGATCTTCAGGTCTCCGTATCTCCCGCCGGTGTTGAATACCGTATAGGCGTCCGTCTCCAGATCGACATAGTAAATGCTCTCATAGTTATGGGCAAGCGCCTGGGCCATCTCATAGAGCTCGAGGTTCTCCTCCTGGATCTGCCGCTCGTTCGCCGCCAGCTTAGACTCCTCGTTCACGCTCCGGATACCGATGATGATGTGCTGATCATTGCTGCTGCGGGCACGCACCACCTGCAGACGATGGTAGATCGATTCCTCTCCGACAATGATCCGGTGGGTCAGGGAAATGACGCCTTCTTTGTCCAGCCTTTGCATAATATATTCCTGGCTGAGGGTCAGAAGGAGTTTCTCCCGGTCCTCCGGGTGGACGGAACTGTTGACGACGTTCTTCATGTCTGAGAAGAAGTCCTCGCCGCCTCGTTCGAGCTGCAGCTCATCCCGCCAGATCCGTGTGCCGAATTTCATGTAGGATCCGGTCGAGGCATCGACGTAATAAATGTATTCGAAGTCGCTGGACATGGCGGTGGAGATGTTTCTGAGCGCATGCTCCGGGATCTCTGTTCGCAGCAGCGTTTTGCCCGTCTCGGTCTGACGGCTCTCCTCCATGCGGGCCTTCTCCTCAACGAACGCGTCGAACTCCGCTGCCGGGACCGGCTTGGAGAAGTAGTAGCCCTGTGCCAGGTCACAGCCCATCGTCTTAAGCGATACCATCTGCTCTCTGGTCTCAACGCCCTCCGCGATGACCGGAACGTTCAGATGGCTGGCCAGATCGAGGATCAGCTCCAGCATCTTGACATCCTTTCGCTCGTTGAACGCGTTGCGGACAAATAACATGTCCAGCTTCAGCGCGTCGATCGGCAGGTTGGAGATCATGCCAAGCGACGAATAGCCTGTGCCGAAATCGTCCATTTCGATCCGGAAGCCGAGCTCCCTGAGTTCTCTGACCTTACTGATGATCAGCTCGGAATCGTCTGTGTAAGCCGATTCCGTGATCTCGAGAAGGTAGTCCCGGGGCTCGATCCCGAACTCATTCGTGATTCCCTGCAGGGTATCGACGAGTCTTTCATCGAACATATCGATACGGGATATATTGACGGATACCGGGACGATGATCCCATACCGGTCTCTCCAGTCTTTTATCTGCGCGGCGACCTCCCGCCACACGTAGTGGTCCATCTGGGTGATCATCCCGTTTTCTTCAAACAGCGGGATGAAAATGCCCGGGTTGATCATACCAAGCTCCGGGTGGATCCAGCGGACCAAAGCCTCCGCGCTGGCCAGCACCGGCGAATCCCCGCGGATGTCAAACTTCGGCTGGTAAAAAACGCCGAACTGCCGCTCATCGATCGCCTTCTGGAAATCACTGATGAGCTGCTCCGCATAAAGCTCTGACTCATGCAAAGCGCTGTCATAGATCGCGATCTTTTGGGTATAATTGTTGCGGATCGTATCCGCCGCCATCTTCGCCCGATCGAAACGGCGTTCGATATCGAGGCTCTTGTCGACGTTGGCATAGACTCCCATCCGCAGATGCACCTTAGTGCCCGCCGTCGCGCCTTCGTAATTGATCCCGACCGCGGCGCCTTCAAGGATCTTCTCGTAATCGATCCCATGGACGCAGTACACCAGGAAAGCATCCGCTTCTCTCCGGCATACGATCCCGTCCTCATCCCGGACCATCGCCCGGATCTGCTGGCCGATCTGCGTCAGAAGCTGGTCTCCGTATACTCTTCCGTAGCGTTCATTGAGCATCCGGAAATGGTTCACGTCGATCACGAGCGCATCCATCTCCTTTTCCTTGTGGTGGACGTCATACTGCTGCGCGTATTCGAAGAAGAATTCCTTGTTGAAGAGGCCGGTCAGATGATCGCGCTCTGTCGCCCTGATGGTCCCTCTCTTCTCCGACAGTTCGATGTTGCGCATGATACGCGCGAGAACGACTTCCGCCTGAGGGTATGGCTTAGATATGAAGTCCGCATTCAGGCGCAGGCAGTCCGATTCGGATTCCTGGTTGGTCGTCACGACGATCACCGGCATATTGCTGATCGCTTCGTTTTCTTCGTTGCTCCGGATGTGCTCCAGCACCTCGATCCCGGTCATCTCCGGCATCAGAAGGTCCAGCATGACCAAAGACAGGATCTCGCTGTTTTCTTCTATGATCTTAAGCGCATCCAGCCCATTGTCTGCATACAATACTTCATATTCTTTTTCTAGGATCCGCCCAAGCATCATCCGGTTGATCTGCTCATCATCGACGATGAGAATCAACCGTTTGCCGTTGGTGGAATAAAATTTTTCATGACTTTTTAGCATCTATGGGGCCCTCCTGCAGGATGCGCATACTAGTGCATTTATTCTATCATAGATAATGGAATAATGTTATACTGTACTTGCTATTTCAAAAGAATTTCTTTCGCAGGAACTCCGTCCGGGTGCTTGCGTGACAAGAGGCTTATTCGATGAAACCACGATTCAGAAAAAACGGCGGGGCTGCTCCCGAACCACCCCTTCGTGATACCGGGAATCTCTCCAAAGGGCAGAGACGTCTCGGCATCGTTTCTGTCTGCGCGCTGTCACTGGTTCTCGGGTTTCTGTGCGGCCTCATCGTCTGGAGGATCCTGCGGATCATGTCCCTTGGGATAGACTTGCTCTGGGTCCGGCTGCCTGAACTTCTCGGTCTCGGCAGGTCGCTCCCCTACTACCTGATTCATTCGGGTGATACTCCGTCATAATAATTTTTGCGGTACTGTCTCCGCCACTTGGCGTTCTTAATGTTTGAGACATTTCTTTAGTTATTTCTTGGTTATATGTATCGAACCCAT
>JAFRLD010000140.1 GCA_017431395.1 Bacillota bacterium
CTGGCAGGCAATCTCTGCAGATGCACAGGCTATACCAAGTATATCGAAGCTGTCGTCGAGGCGTCCAAGGGCACCTTTGGAAGTCTGTAGGAAAGGAGTGATCTGAATGAAATATGTCGGCCAGAGAGTGAAAAGATATGATGCTTTAGGTCATGTTACAGGAAAAACGAATTTTGTGGCAGATCTCACTCTGCCCGGAATGCTGACGGTCAAAGTCCTGAGAAGTAGTGTTCCCAGAGCGATCATTAAGAATATCGATACATCCGAATGCGAAGCATATCCGGGCGTTGAAGGCGTTGCCACCGGTGCGGACGTACCGAACAACTGCTACGGATTCTATCCGGACCAGCCGGTGCTCGCAGACAAGGAGATCCGTTTCAAGGGCCAGCCGATCGTAGCGGTCGCCGCAGTTGATGAAGACACTGCCATCAAGGCGCTCGCGAAGGTCAAGCTGGATCTGGAAGTCCTGGAGCCGGTCCTGGATCCGCTGGAATCCATGAAGGAAGGCGCTCCGGTGATCCGTCCGGAGGGAAATACCTGGACATTCGATGACATCCTGCCGGCCAGAAAGGTCAGAAAGGGCGACATCGACAAGGGCTTCGAAGAAGCGGACTTCGTCGTAGAAGAAGAATTCTACACCCCGTTCCAGGAGCATGCGATGATCGAGTGTAACTGCTCGATGTCCGCGATCGATGCTTCCGGAAAGCTGAATATTTACACTGAATCCCAGGGTGTCCATTTCCACCTCGGCCACCTGGCCAGCATCCTGCAGATGCCGATGAACAAGATCGTCATGATCGGCGGAACCGTCGGTGGCGGGTTCGGAGGCAGAAATGATGTCATTTCCGACCACATCACTGCGATTCTGGCGCTGAAGACCCAGAAACCGTGCAAGTGGACATGGACCAGAGAAGAAGAGATGCTCTGCTCTCAGGTCAGAGGCGGATGGCAGTTCAAGCTTAAAGCAGGCTGCACGAAGGAAGGCAAGATCACAGCACTGAAATGCTGGATCATGCATGATACCGGCGCGTATGCCGGATTCGGTCCGTACGCGGTAGACAAGAGCTGCTTCACGATATTCGGACCTTACGACATCCCGAATATCTGGATCGATGGATATTGCGTATTCACGAACAAGGCGATCGCGACCTCGATGAGAGGCTTCGGCATCAACATCGGCCAGTTCGCGATGGAATCCCTGGTGGATAAGCTCGCTAAGGAAGCTGGCCTCTCCCCATGGGATATCCGGTTCAGAAGCGCGTGGAAGGAAGGCGCGGTCAGTGGCTGCATGCAGAAGATGCACGATGTAGCTATTATCGAGACGATGCAGGCGGCGGCGAAGCTTGCCGGCGAAGACCTTCCGGAAGAGTATTTAGCGATGAGTTCGAAGTAAGGAGGCAGTGAAATGATAAAAAAAGGTAGAGGCGTATCAGCAGTAATGCACCCCACAGGGTTCAAAGGCGGCGGTGACCCGGATCAGGCGACCTTCAAGATCAAGCCGGACGGCACCCTCGATCTGATCGTCGGCGCAGTCGACTATGGCCAGGGCGCCAAGACCGTCCTCTGGCAGATCGGAGCAGAGGCGCTGAATGTAGATCCTGATAAGATCAATCTGGTCAACAAGGGGACCGATGTCACGCCGTTCTGTACAGATACAGCAGCCAGCCGTGTCACCTTCATCTGCGGCAACGCAGTCATCGCGGCGGCTAAGGATTTCCAGAAGAACGCCATCGAGTTCGCGGCAGGACTCCTCGGAGTCCCGGCAGAGGAACTGGAGATCGATGGTGAGAAGATCTACAAGAAGGATGATCCATCCGTAGCGACCGATTTCGCGACCATCGGCCTGGCGTCCAACTGGGGCGGAGCTTTCGTATCCGGCACAGGCGCGTTCATTGCGAGTCCGCCGCAGCCGACGGATCCGGAGACCGGCGCCTGCGAATTCGCGGCAGCCATGGCTTATGCCGTCTGCATCGCGGACGTTGAAGTCGATACGGAGACCGGCTATGTCAAGATCACAGACCTCACACAGGCATATGAAGTCGGCACCTGCATCAACCCGATGCTGACCGA
>JAFRLD010000014.1 GCA_017431395.1 Bacillota bacterium
CTGGACGCGGGAGCCAGCGATTATTTGATCAAGCCCTTTTCCATGGAAGAACTGCTGGCTCGGGTGCGTGCCCTGATCCGGCGCTCCGATCAGGCGCAGACCAGCGTACTGGCCATGGATGATCTGACGCTGGATATTTCCAGTCACGAAGCGTACCGGGGCGGAGTCCGGATTGAACTCACTGCGAAGGAATACGCTTTGCTGGCCTACCTCATGCACAATCAGAATATCGTGCTGAGCCGGGATAAGATCGAGGACCACATCTGGAACAGCGATTATGAGGGCGGCACCAACGTGGTGGATGTCTACATCCGGTACCTGCGCAGGAAGATCGACGAGGGGCACGCCCGGAAGCTGATCCACACCGTTCGCGGAGCCGGATATGTCATGAGGATCGCGGAGGATGAGCAGCCGTCATGAAGAACAGGAGCATACGCTTTAAGCTGATCTCATGGTTCTCGCTGGTGCTGTTCATGATCGTGACGGTCACCCTTCTGGCCGCCTTCGCCGCAAGCAGGCTCGTCCTGCTCGGCGCCATCCGGGATTACCTGATCGGCACCGTGGAGGAAAACGTCGACAACATCCAGTATGTTCCTGCCAGGGGCGACCAGAGCGCGAATATGTACATTCCTTTTGAAGATGGCTACCTGGAGATCGACCTGGATTTCATGATGATCGTCAATGATGTGCATACTGCGCTGTACACCGCGGACGGCGTCATGATCTACGGCGAAAACCCGCTTTCCAGACAGACGGACAGCATCGCCTTTACGAAGTCCCATACCTGGAGCATGAAGGTGAAGGATGACCGGTATGACCTGTACGACCGCAAGCTGAACATAAGCCTCCCCAGCGGGCAGACGCTCTGGATCCGCGGCGTCGTGCCGGAAACAAAGAGCGAAGCGCAGCTGCGGGAGATCATTCGCCTCTCGCTTCTGTTCCTGCCGGTGCTGATCCTGCTGTCCCTCCTCTCCGGTTATCTTCTTGCCGGCAGGCTGCTTTCCCCGATCCGCAGGATCGAAAGAACGGCGGAGATGATCTCCCGGGGAGACGACCTGGGGCAGCGCATCGAGATCGGAAAAAACAACGACGAGATTGGACGCCTGGCGGCGGTTTTCAACCGCATGCTGGACAGACTGGAACGTTCTTTTGAGACGGAGCGCCGGTTTACTTCGGATGCTTCCCACGAATTGCGCACACCTACGTCGGTCATTCTGGCGCAGGCGGAGTACACCCTCGAAAGGGAGCGCACGTCGGCGGACTATATAGAGGCTTTGGAAGTGATCCAGAAACAGGGAAAGCGCATGGACGGGCTGATCTCCGATATGCTGGATTACACCCGAATGGAGCAGAACGCGGAACGCTGCCCGTTTGAAACGCTGGATCTGTCCCAGCTCGTGACCGAGACCGGCGAACAGATGACGCTGATCGGCACAGGCGGTATCTCCCTCTCCATGCGGGTAGAGGAAGGGATCACAGTTTCGGGGAACCGGACGCTTCTGACCCGGCTGCTGCAGAACCTGATCAGCAACGCCTATCGGTACGGCAGGGAGAATGGGCACATCATCGTTTCTCTCCGCCGCCGGGATGAGCATATCGTCCTCTCCGTCAAAGACGATGGTATCGGGATCCCCGAAGAAGAGCGGGAGAAGATCTTCGACCGCTTCTACCGGAGCGACCGTTCGCGATCTGTCCAGGGAACGGGCCTTGGGCTTTCCATCGTTCAAAAGATCGCCGAACTTCACCATGCAAGGGTCGAAGTAGACAGCGAGGTCGATCGCGGGAGCGACTTCAGAATTATTTTCTGACCGGCCGTTTCTCTAATCTTCTCCTAATCCACACCCTTTAAAATGTGTTTATCACCCGGGATGAACAGAAAAACACTGAAAGGAGGGGTCACATGAAGAAATATGTCTTCATCGCGCTGGCGATCGCCGCGGTCCTGATGCTGAGCGCCGGATGCGTATATGCCACGGTCCAGATCGCCCGAGTCAACGCCATCTGCGAAGAGAACGCTCTGATGCTCGCATGTGTGGATGCCGGGATCCTGTCTGAGGATGCGGAAGTCATCCGCATCGGGTTCGAATACAAAAAAGGCGTCTTTGTCTATGATATAGCGTTTGCTGCAAACGGCCTGCGATACGAATACACGGTCCATTCATCCAATGGGATGATCCTGGAAGCGGAACGCGAAGAGCCGGCCGAAATGCGGCAGCCCGCCGACACGTCCGAGCGGCCTGCTGAGCCTTCGGAAAAGCGTGCGAAGCAAAGTGCGCCGTCGGGATCGAAGGCGCAGTCTGCGGATGCGATCGGGATCGATCGTGCCGGGGAGATCGCGTTGGAAGCGGCTGGTCTCTCTGCTGATCGCGTTGTTTTCAGCAAGGCCAAACTGAAACGCGATGAAGGCAGGATGATCTATGATATCGAGTTTTATGTGACAGGAGAAAGAGAGTACGAGTATGAGATCGATGCCTATACAGGCGAGATCCTGGACGAGGATATCGAACCCTGGGACGATGACTGACAGGCCGAAGGCCAAACCCGAACAAGGAAAGAGAGGAAATATTAAAATGAAGAAGCTTACAGCAGTTTTGACGGCTCTGGTGATGGTGCTGACGATGGGCATGGCCATAGCTGAGGGAGTGACCCCGTTTTCCCTGAACGGCACCTATTTCTGGGGCATGAGTGAATCTGAGATCCAGACCGCGCTCGGCAGCGTCAGGATGGAGAAGGAGCAGGGGCAGAAGCTGACGTACCTGGATCCGGACGATCATGAGTTCGTCTTTGAAGATCTGAGCAGCGAGATCACCTTTGGGCTGTCTGAGGATAAACTGGTGCTGATCGAGCTGGATTTTGACGACCGTGTCGCCTCCCAGTCCGTAAAGGACGCTTTGACCGCGACGTATGGAGAAGGTGCGGCTGTCACGGATGTTGCATCGCTTTCTGAACTGGAGGCTATGAGTGATCCGGACGAGATCGATCTGCGCGATGATGATCCGCTGACCTTTATCCAGTGGACGGCGGAAGACGGGACCCGGATCCTGATGATCACTGACTCTGAGGATGACGAGGCGAAGGCGATCTTCTATACGCTTTC
>JAFRLD010000141.1 GCA_017431395.1 Bacillota bacterium
GGGGGGCAATCAAATGATAGGAGCTATCATAGGAGACATCGCAGGTTCGCGATACGAGAGGCGTAGCCATAAATCTAAGGAATTCGATCTGTTCCACTGGAGATGCCATCCCACAGACGACAGCATCATGTCGCTTGCGGTAGCAGAGGCGATCCTGGCATGCGCATGCGACGGCGACTACGAAGATCTGTCAGAGAAGGCCGTGAGCAGCATGCAGAGACTTGGCCGGATCTACAGGAACGCAGGCTATGGGAGGGCGTTCTACCAATGGATCTTTGACGATGACCCGAAGCCCTACCACAGTTATGGCAATGGATCGGCGATGAGAGTCAGCCCGTGCGGCTTCGCGGCAGCAAGCATAGAAGAGGCGAAGGAACTCTCAGCCAAGGTCACAAAGGTCACCCATGACCATCCGGAGGGGATGAAGGGGGCTGAGGCGATCGCGGTCTGCGTTTTTCTCGCAAAGGCTGGACACACCAAAGATGAGATCAGGACGTACATCCAGGACAATTATTATAATATCGACTTTACCATCGACGAGATCCGTGACAGCTATAAATTTGACGTTTCCTGTCAGGGCTCTGTCCCGGTAGCATTAGAAGCATTCCTGGAGTCTACGGATTTCGAAGACGCGATCAGGACCGCCATATCGGTCGGCGGAGACAGCGACACGATCGCTGCGATGGCCGGATCCGTCGCAGAAGCTTATTACGGAGTGCCGGAGGAATTGATCGAATCGGCGATAGATTACCTTGATGGACGGGAAATGGAGATTTTGAATTCTTTCGAAAAACGGTTCCCGTCGAAGTGAAGAATAATCTATAATCAAAGCAGTTACTATTCAGAGAAGGAAGGGCTAATATGAAACAGTTCAGAACAGCGATGATCATAACGATCATATGTATGGCATTCATGTATGCACCGCAGTTTACAGATCAGGTGCTGGCAGCGGAAGATGTTCATATTTCAGATTATGCAGGCCTTAGAATCTGTATTGAGAAAGTGAACAACGGTGAGATCCCGGCAGATACGAATATCATAATCGAGGAAGATATCGAAGTGCCGGCAGAGGTCGGAAATGATTGGATCCCCTTGGCAAAAGACGAGGCACACGCTTATCAGGGGATGCTCGATGGCAAAGGGCATACGATAAGCGGGATCCATATCGATCGGACCTATCCGGATCCCTGGAAGAAAGGGACCGAGGTCCACAACTTCACTGCGTTTCTTTCATTCCTGGGAGAGAACGGATGTGTGAAAGACTTAAGCATCAAGGCAGATATCAATGATGTGAATGAGGTCGCAGGGATCGTCAGCCAGAACCACGGGTGGATCGAGAACTGCACTTTCGAAGGAAACCTGATCAGTAACGCCTATCCGAACGAACGGGATAAGAACCCTATCGATCCGAACAATGGGTATTTCCTGGATGATAACAGTGAATCCGGCTGCATCGCAGCTTTGAACGCAGGAACGATCACTGGATGCAGAGTCGGAAACAGCGAAACACTCGGCAAAGAAAATGCCACAACGCTGCAGCGCGGCGGTGACCAGACCGGGGGGATCGCAGGCTATCAGATCGATGGAGGAACCATTACAAACTGTGAAAACTTCGCTTCGATCACGACATGCTCCTCAACCTACAAAGTAGATGCAGTAGATACGAATGCCGGCGGGATCGCTGGTGTTCAGGAATTGAAGTCAGCGGATCCGGCGAAGAAACCGGCGATCACAGGATGCGTCAATCACGGAACCACTTATGGAGACCTTGCAATTGTGGGGATCTGCGGCTACTCCTTCGGAGGCGATATCGAGGACTGTATGTATGAAGGCAATATCCTTGGCGCTGAGCGAGGCGCCGTTGGGGGAATCGTTTCGTATTTCGAGCCGGAAGACAACACGCCGACCTCTCTCAGCGGATGCGTCAATTACGGCGATATCATCCCGGTGACGGATGAGGTGATCTGCGTCGGCGGGATCGCCGGACATGTAAGGGATCATGTGTATGGCGACATGGAGGTCGCGCCGGTCCGGGTTTTCAACTGCGAAAATACCGGGAAGGTCAGGGGGACCGACCGCGTTGGCGGCGTGATCGGGATGTTTGAGCAGTTCGATGTGGACAATACGAAAGTCCATAACCTCGTCAACCTCGGGTCTGTGACCGGAGCGGCTGGTGTCGGCGGCGTGATCGGAGGCTGCTCGGCGATCCTGACGGAATCCATCAATTTCGGCACAGTGACGCTCATCGATGTCCCATGCGA
>JAFRLD010000142.1 GCA_017431395.1 Bacillota bacterium
AGTGCGTATCTGTCTTACTCCCGCCATTGCTTCCGTGCGTGCCCTGTATCTACAATAAAGGGCACTAAACTACACCGATTACTACTTCTGCTTAGGCCTCTTGGCTCCATACTTGGATCTGGCCTGTCTTCTGTCTGCAACGCCTGCAGTATCGAGTGTTCCTCTGACGATGTGGTATCTTACACCAGGGAGGTCCTTAACTCTGCCGCCTCTGATCAGAACAACGCTGTGCTCCTGGAGGTTGTGACCGATTCCAGGGATGTATGCTGTTACTTCAATACCATTGGTCAGACGAACTCTGGCGACCTTACGAAGAGCCGAGTTCGGCTTCTTCGGGGTGACCGTCTTAACGGAAGTGCACACACCACGCTTCTGCGGGGAGTTGACGTTCGTCGCGACTCTTCTCAGGGAGTTCATTCCCTTGTTCAGTGCCGGTGCGGTGGACTTCTTCTCACTGCTGGTTCTGCCCTGACGTACTAATTGGTTGATTGTAGGCATCCTTTATCTCCTTTCTTCAAAAATATTCGTGCCTGTAAGCAGACACACCTCAAACTATGACCCTCTTCCGAGAATCACAGCTGAATGTTATTTTATCATCTCAAAGGCAGGCCTGTCAATGTATTTCAAGCCTGCCTCTGGGTTTTTTTGTATTTAATTTACTGATACGGATCCTCGGTGATATCCGTCTCGGAAGCGAACGCATCTTCCGCCGCATATTCCTCGACCGCCGCGAGATCATCCGCGGTAGCCATCTCCGGAGCGACTTCGCTGAACTCGTCCAGCATATCGTCTTCTTCCTCCTCCAGCTCCATCTGTCTCTGCATCTCACGATACGCTTCGATGAGCTCGAGGTTCACACCGTAATCCAGATCGATGTTCCGATATTTCTTCATACCGGTTCCGGCCGGGATGAGCTTGCCGATGATGACGTTTTCTTTCAGGCCTTCCAGATAGTCCGTCTTGCCCTTTATCGCCGCATCGGTCAGCACTCTTGTCGTCTCCTGGAAGGAGGCTGCCGACAGGAATGAGTTGGTCGCGAGGGATGCCTTGGTGATACCCAGCAGAACGCGTTCCGCCTCTGCCGGCTGACCACCTTCAGCGATAGCCTTAGCATTCGCCTCTTCGACCTCGAACTTGCCGTACTGTCCGCCCGGCAGCAGTCCGGTATCTCCAGGATCATTGACCTTCATCTTCGAGAGCATCTGTCCGACGATCACTTCGATGTGCTTGTCGTTGATGTCTACACCCTGGTTCTTATATACTCTCTGCACTTCCTTGAGCAGATACTGATATACACCATCTACTCCGTTCAGACGCAGGATGTCCTTCGGATCCAGCGGTCCGCTGGTGATGTTGGAGCCGGCCGTCACATACTCACCCTCCGTGACGCAGATACGTGCGCCGTACGGGATCTCATAGACCTTCTCCTCTTCGCCTCTGACCTTGATCTCCGTCTTGTTGTCCGCGGTGGACTCGATGGATATGACGGTACCATCCGCCTCGCAGATCTGTGCGAGACCCTTAGGCTTTCTGGCTTCGAACAGCTCCTCGACTCTCGGCAGACCCTGGGTGATGTCGGTACCTGCGACACCGCCGGTATGGAACGTACGCATGGTCAGCTGGGTACCCGGTTCACCGATGGACTGTGCCGCCTGGATGCCGACGGCCTCACCGATGTTGACGCTTTCACCAGTTGCCAGGTTCCGTCCATAGCACTTCGCGCAGACGCCGGTCCGGCTCTGACAGGTCATGACCGAACGGATCGCAACACGCTTGATGCCCGCTGCTTCGATCGCCTCAGCGATCGCTTCGCTGATCTCTTCATCCTGCTCGACGATCAGCTCGCCGGTCTCCGGATGAACGATATCGTTGAATGCGGTACGGCCGATGATCCGGTCTTTTAGCTTCTCGATAACTTCCTTGCCGTCGTTGAACTCGCTGACCTCGATACCTTCGTAGGTTCCGCAGTCCTCCTCACGGACGATGACGTTGTGGGAAACGTCGACCAGTCTTCTGGTCAGATAACCGGAGTCCGCGGTACGCAGCGCGGTATCTGCCAGACCCTTTCTCGCACCATTGGATGAGAGGAAGTATTCCAGTACGGACAGGCCTTCACGGAAGTTCGCCTTGATCGGGATCTCGATGGTCTTACCGGTCGCGTTCGCCATCAGGCCACGCATACCACCGATCTGGCTGATCTGTTTCTTGTTACCACGAGCACCGGAGTTCGCCATGATGAACAGGTTGTTCAGGGAACCCAGGTTATCCATCATCGCTTCTGTAACTTCGTCGGTCGTCTTCTTCCAAATGGCCAGAACCTTGTCGTAACGCTCCTTATCGGAGACGAGTCCGCTTCTGTAAACCTGGTCGTACTGATCGACCTGAGCTTCCGCCTTCGCGATGATATCTGCCTTCGCCGCCGGGATCTCCATGTCGGAGATACTGATGGTGATGGCCGCCTTGGTGGAATAATGGTAACCCATGTCCTTTATGTAGTCGAGCATCAGGACCGTATCTGTGTTGCCGTGTACACGGTAGCAGCGGTCGATGATCTCTCCCAGTTTCTTTTTGTCGCACAGGAAGTCGACTTCCAGTGAATACGGATCGGCCTCTCTGTCTTCTACGTATCCAAGATCCTGCGGGATCTGCTGGTTGAAGATGAATCTGCCGACGGTGGATTCCACCAGTCTGCCGGTCTCATCATCCTCGCCTGCATACATTCTGACCTTGACTCTGGCGTGGATCCCGACCTTGCCGGTCTCATACGCCATCAGCATCTCAGCCATATCCGTGAAGATCTTGCCGTCACCCTTCTCTGCCGCGGTGTTTCTCTGGCCATCCTCCTGGCCCGGGTGGGTCAGGTAATAGCTTCCCAGGATCATATCCTGCGTCGGAGTCGTGATCGGGGATCCATCCTTAGGAGCCAGGATGTTGTTCACCGACAGCATCAGGAATCTGGCTTCCGCCTGCGCTTCGACGCTGAGCGGTACGTGGACCGCCATCTGGTCGCCGTCGAAGTCCGCGTTGAACGCGGTACATGCCAGCGGATGGAGCTTGATCGCCTTGCCTTCGACCAGGACCGGCTCGAACGCCTGGATACCCAGTCTGTGCAGGGTCGGAGCACGGTTCAGCATGACCGGATGCTCCTGGATGACTTCCTCGAGAACGTCCCAGACCTCCGGTCTGACCTTCTCGACCATGCGCTTAGCGCTCTTGATGTTATGCGCTGTCCCGTTCTCTACGAGCAGCTTCATGATGAACGGCTTGAACAGTTCGAGAGCCATTTTCTTCGGCAGGCCGCACTGATAGAACTTCAGCTCCGGTCCGACGACGATAACGGAAC